>JACSRG010000611.1 GCA_014879865.1 Anaerolinea sp. | reverse complement strand
ACCGGCGCGCGTGTGATTGCCGCAAGCCGCAGCCGGGGATGCTGCTGCGGGCGGCGCGTGATCTGGACATCGATCTGTCGCACTCATGGATGATCGGCGACATCAGCGCGGACAGCGAAGCGGGCAATCGCGCAGGCTGCCGCACCATCTTGATTGAAAAACCGTACGACCCCATCAACGGCGTGAGCGACATGAATCGACCAGATTTTATCGTGAGCAGTTGGGATATGGTTGGCGCGCTCATGTGGGCAGAAGGGCAAGACGATGAACATTCGATCCATCGTAGAACGGTTCGCGGGGATGAAAATTCTCGTCATCGGGGACTTGATGCTCGACGTGTACTTGAGCGGAACGGCAAACCGGATTAGCCGCGAAGCACCTGTCCCGATTGTCGATGTGGCGGAACGCGCAGACATCCCCGGCGGGGCGGCGAACGCGGCGCTCAACTTCGCGGCACTGGGCGCAAATGCCGCGCTGCTGACCGTCACCGGTGATGATCCTGACGCGCATACGGTCATTCGCATCCTTGAGGAGCGCGGCGTCAATACCAGCGCGATTTTGTGCGCACCCGAACGGGCGACGCTCGTCAAGAAGCGGCTGATCTCCGACGATCAACTGCTCGTGCGCTTTGACGCGGGCAGCATCGAGCCGGTTGCCCACGAATTGGAAAAGCGGCTGATCGCGCAGCTCAAGGAGTTGTATACCGAAGTCGACGCGGTGCTGATTTCGGATTACGGCTACGGCGTGCTAGCTCCCCGCTTGATCGCAGTACTCAAGCGGCTGCGCGAGCGCGACCCCAAGCCGCTGGTGATCGACTCGAAAGACCTGACACGTTTCGCCGACTTGCAGCCGGACGCGGTCAAACCGAATTATGGCGAAGCGCTCGGGTTGTTCAACTTGCGGGCAGAAACAGATCGCGTGGAACAAGTCTCCGGGCTGGGACCGCGCGCCGTCGAGATGACCGGGGCGCGCATCGTCGCGCTGACGCTTGACCACGACGGCACGGTGATTTTCGAGCGTGGCGAAGCGCCCTTCCGCACGTACGCACAGTCCGTCAAGAATGCCAACTCGATTGGGGCAGGGGATACCTATGCCGCTGTGCTGACGTTGTGCCTCGCGCTGCGCCTGCCCACCGTCGATGCGGCGGAGGTGGCGGCGGGAGCGGCGAACGTGGTCGTCCAGAAAGCCGGGACGGCGGTGTGTTCCATCGAAGAACTGCAAGCCTATTTCTACCTTCCGCAGAAGCTGGTGCGCAGCCGCTCGGATTTGGGACTGCTCTTGGCGGCATACCGGGCACAGGGCAAGCGGATCGTCTTCACGAATGGCTGCTTCGATATCCTGCATCGCGGGCATGTGACCTATCTCCAACAGGCGAAATCGTTCGGCGACGTGCTGATCGTCGGCGTGAATACCGACGCCAGTGTTCGCCGTTTGAAAGGCGCAGCCCGCCCGATCAACCCGCTGGAAGATCGCATGGCGGTGCTTGCCGCGCTTGACTGCGTGGATAACGTCATCAGCTTCGGCGAGAACACGCCGATTGAACTCATCAAGCTGATCCAGCCGGATGTATTCACCAAAGGCGGCAACTACGCGAAAGCCAATTTGCCCGAAGCGCCCATCGTCGAGGCGATGGGCGGGGTGGTCGAAATCATGCCTTACGTGCTTGAGCGTTCTACCACCGAAGTGATTCGCAAGATACAACTCCGGTCAGCGGGGGATTGATCATGGCGTGGGCAGATGCTCGAAAACTCCTATGCGTGCGCTTGGACAACATGGGCGACGTCATCATGACGACGCCCGCCTTCCGCGCGCTCAAAACGCTCAATCCCGACGTGCGGCTGACTCTGCTCACGTCGGCGATAGGCGCGGGAATCGCCGAATTCATACCGGAGATTGACCACGTGATCCCCTTTGATGTGCCATGGATGCGCACGGATACCGCCAGCGCCGCAGTCACGGAACTGATCGAGCGGCTGGCGGCGGAGCAGTTCGACGCCGCGATCCTGTTCACCGTTTTCAGCCAGAATCCACTGCCCGCCGCGCTGATCTGCTACATGGCGAATATTCCTCTGCGCTTGGGCTACTGCCGCGAGAATCCCTATCATCTGCTCACGGATTGGACGCCGGACAGCGAACCGTTCACGCCGATCAAGCACGAGGTCGAACGGCAGTTGGCACTCGTGAGCAACATCGGCGCGCAGGCGGGGGATCGAGCGCTCAGGCTGACTGTCCCCGATGATGCGCGGGCGTCGGCGTTGAGCAAAGCGCAAATCGACCCGGCACGCCGCTGGCTGATCCTGCACCCCGGCGTGAGTGAGGGGCGGCGGCAGTACCCGCCGGAGCAGTTCATCGAGGCGGGGCAAGCGCTGCGCGACAAGCAGATCGTCGTCACGGGCGGCGACGCGGAGATCGACCTGTGTGAGCGGGTCGCGCGCGAAGTCGGCGGCGTCTCGCTGGCGGGTAAGCTCACGCTCGGCGAGCTGATCGGCTTGATCGACGCCGCGCCCATGCTGATCACCAACAACACCGGGACAGCGCACATCGCGGCAGCAGTCAAAACGCCGGTCGTCGTGCTGTACGCGCATACCAACCCGCAGCACATCCCATGGAAGACGCCGAACCGCGTTCTGTATTTTGATGTTACGCTCAGTGCGCGCAGCAAGAACACACTGCTCGAATACACCTATCACCAGACCGTCAGCCAACCCGTGATCGACGCACAGCCGGACGACATTGTGCGCGCGGTGAACGAATTGTTTGAGGAGACCAGCATGGAAATCGCGAGCGTTGCGTTTAAGGATCGCCAGCCCGTACCGACTGCTTACACCTGTGACGGCGCGAATGTCAGCCCGCCGCTCACGTTCAGCGACATCCCGGCGAACGCGAAGAGCCTCGTCCTGATGGTCGAAGATGTGGATGCGCCCGCCAATCCTTGGGTGCATTGGCTGGTGTTCAACATCCCGCCGACCACGACCACTGTACGCCCGGATTCGATCCCGGACGGCGCGACCGAAGGACTTGCCAACGGCGGCACGCACGGCTACGAAGGCCCGTGTCCGCGCTACTTCGCTGGAACGCATCACTACAAGTTCCGGCTGCTGGCGCTCGATACATGGCTCGATCTGCCCGCCGCCTCGACGCGCGCGGATGTGCTCGCGCGGGCTGAAGGTCACATTATCGCCGAGGCGCTCCTCGTCGGGACGGCGCTCGGCAGTCTCGCGGAACACTAGATCCAGTCAACCTGCTTGTGCGGCAGCTCCGATCTTCCGGTACAATGAAATCGCACCGAATACTCACAACCAGACTTGGGAGACTGCCGACATGGACGAGACGCAAATCCTGCCAGTTGGGCGATTCAACGCGATTCGGCGGAGTGATCTGTTCCGCCATGTAGATGAAGCTGTGTTACGCGAAATCGAAGATCAGTTCAAACTCGTCACGTTGGAGGACGGTGAATTCCTGTTCCGTGAAGGCGATGTAGGCGACAGCATGTACATTGTCGGCAGCGGGGAAGTCCGCGTGTGCGCTACCGCCGAGGATGGCTCGCAGATCGCCATTAACGAACACAAAGCAGGCATGTGCATTGGCGAAATCGCCCTGCTGACCGGGCAGCCGCGCACGGCGTCCGTTTATGCACACGGACGCGCCGATGTGGTGCAGCTTTCCAAGAGCGGGTTGGCGCACATCGCCAACCGCTACCCCGACGTCGTCACCAATCTGACCGCCGCGATCTTGCCCCGTCTGCAAATGGCGCAGTTGGCGCATGTCCTCGGTCACTTGTTCGGCACGATTGAACCCGGCGCGCTTAAGACGCTGCAATCCGAAATGCAGTGGGTTACGTTGAACAAGGGCGACTGCCTGTTCAAACAGGGCGATGTGGGCGACGGCATGTATATCCTCGTCACCGGACGCCTGCAAATTCGCTTCGCCGAAGACGATGGCAGCGAACGGGTACTGGGCGAAGTCGGCATCGGCGAAACCGTCGGCGAAATGGCGCTGCTAACGGGCGAACTGCGTTCGGCGTCGATTTACGCGGTACGTGAGTCGAATGTGGTCAAGCTGCCGCAGCACGTGTTCGAGCGGCTGATGGAAGAATACCCGAAGATGATGACGCAGATCACGCGCCTGCTCACGCGGCGGCAGCAGCGGATGCTCAAGGGGCTGCACGAGACGCGCTCGTTCAACTATGCGATCATCCCGCTGACGAAAGACTTCGCGCTGCGCGAGTTCGTCGGCGAACTGGCACGCACGATGAGCCGCTTCGGTAAGGTGATCCCGATGGACGCGGGACAGTTCGACGCGCTCTATGGTGTGGACGGTGCATCGCGTTTGGGGCTGGATCACCCGCTCGATCTGGCGATTGATCGCTGGATGTGCGACATCGACTTTCGTTACCAGTACGGGCTGTACGTCGGCGACCCGGACGCCAGCGCGTGGACGATCCGCTGCTTGTCGCAGGCGGATCGCGTGATTTACGTCGCCGCTGCCGACGATGTGCCGGATCTCCGCCCGGTCGAGCGCATGATCAACGAGCGTTTCACGGGCATTCGTTCGGAATTGGTGCTGGTGCACCCTGCCGGGACGGAACAGCCGAAGGGAACGGCGGCATGGCTCGAACCGCGCCAGCTCGTCAAGCATCATCACGTGCGGCGCGGCGATGACAAGCATATGCGCCGTTTGGGGCGCTTCGTCACCGGCAACGCCATTGGCTTGGTCTTGAGCGGCGGCGGTGCGCGCGGCTATGCCCACGTCGGCGCAGTCCGCGCGCTGACCGAGTCCGGCGTCGAGATCGACGCGGTCGGCGGAACGAGCATGGGCGCGGTCATCGCGGGTATCTACGCGCTGCGCCAGAACCACACGAGCTTGTTTGAGCTGGCGGATCGCTTCGCCTCGACCAAAGCCGTGTTCGATTACACCCTGCCGTTCGTCGCGCTCAACCGGTCGGATAAGCTCAACAAGGTGATGGAGGCGATGTTCGGCGAAGCACGCATCGAGGATTTGTGGACGCCGTACTACTGCATCTCGACCAACCTCACCCGTGCGATTCCGGTGACGCACGAGCGTGGGCTGTTGTGGAAGGCAGTCCGCGCCAGCATTTCGATCCCCGCCGTGTTCACGCCCGTCGTGCGCGGCGAAGACCTGATCGTCGATGGCGGCGTGATGAACAACTTCCCGGTCGATGTCATGCACGATCTGGTCGAAGGCGGGCTGGTGCTGGGCTGCGCCGTCGCGCCGTCACGGGAGCGTTCCAAGCCGTTCGAAAT
>JACSRG010000127.1 GCA_014879865.1 Anaerolinea sp. | reverse complement strand
TTCTTGGCGCAAGATATTTTCCTGCTGTTCTTCTTCTATGAACTGGCAATCTTCCCGATGTACCTGCTCATCGCCACATGGGGCTGGGTGCAGTTACGCGAATACGCGGCGATGAAGCTGACCCTGTACATCCTGATCGGGTCGGTGATCGCGCTGGTCGGTGCGCTGGCGATGCTGTTCGTCGCAGCGGACTTCTTCAACGGCGCAGGCGCATCGGTATTTGAGGCGGCGAAAGCCAGTGGTTTGCTGCGCCCTGACCTGACGCCGTTCAACTTCAACATGACCTCGGTGATGCTGGCGGCGGAAAACGGCGCGTTCAATGTCGCCGGGTACGCCGGGATCGACGGGCTGACGTTCGCCAAACTCTGGTTCCCGTTCATCTTCTTGGGCTTAGCAGTGCTGGCGGGTGTCTTCCCCTTCCACAACTGGAGTCCTGATGGTCACGTTGCCGCGCCGACCGCCGTCTCGATGATCCATGCGGGCGTGCTGATGAAGCTCGGCGCGTATGCCGCGCTGCGCATGGGCGTGCAGTTCCTGCCCGAAGGCGCGCAGGTGCATCTACCGTGGATCGTCTTCCTGACGCTGGTCAACGTGGTCTACGGCGCGTTCATCGCCTTCCGCCAGCGCGACTTCAAATACGTCATCGGCTTCTCATCGGTCAGCCATATGGGGCTGGTGAGCATGGGCTTTGCCACGATGAACCTGACCGGCATGACGGGCGCGGGCTTGCAGATGTTCTCTCACGGCGCGATGACGGCGCTGTTCTTCGGCTGCGTCGGCATGGTGTACGACCGGGCGCACACGCGCGATATTCCGAGCCTCGGCGGGTTCATCAAAGTCATGCCGTGGGTCGGGATCGCGTTCATCGTCGGCGGTTTGACGAGCATGGGTATGCCGGGCTTGAGCGGGTTCGTCGCCGAGTTCCCGATCTTCGCGGGGCTGTGGCGCGCATCCGAAGAGATCACGCTGAACATCGGCGCGTTTACGCTGTCGAATTACTATTCGGTGATCGTCGTGCTGTCGGCATTAGGCATCGTCATCACGGCGGCGTATGTGCTGCGGGTGACGAGTCAGGTGTTCTTCGGCGATTTCGACCGCGCAAAATACCCGGATGTGGATGACATCACCCCGCGCGAACGGTTTGTGCTGCTGTTCCTCGGTGCGCCGCTGATCCTGCTGGGGATGCTGCCGTCGATCATGGCACCGATGCTGGAAGTCGGCTTGCGTCCGATTCTCGCCATCTTTGGGGGTGGGGCTTAAACATGGAATTCAACGTTTGGCAAAGTCTGCCCGTCGTCGCGCCGGAAATCGGCTTGACGATCATGGCAATCGTCGTGCTGGCGCTCGACTTATACCTGCCGGAAAGCAAGCGGCGTAACCTCGCGGTGGTGACGTGCGTCGGCTTGCTGGCGACGGCGGCACTCTACCTGCTGTTCTGGTTCCCCACCGCCACACCGCCGGATGCGTCGCAGGGCTTCGCCTTTGGCGTGCAAGAGGGGTTGTACTGGGGCGGCATGGTGCGCCATGACTCGCTGGCACAAATCTTCAAGGTGATGGTGCTGATCGCCGGAGCGATCACCGCGCTCATGTCGATTGACGTGCGCAGCGTGGGGCGCAAAGGCGAGTTCTACCTGATTATCATCGTCTCGACGCTCGGCGCGTCGCTGATGGCGGGCGCGGCTGACCTGATCATGGTCTTCCTCGCGCTGGAAACCACGACTATCCCGCTGTATGTGCTGGCGGCGTTCAAGCGCGAAGACAGCCGTTCCTCCGAAGCGGGCATGAAGTACTTCTTGTTCGGTTCGTTCGCGTCCGGCTTGCTGCTCTACGGCTTGAGCCTGCTCTACGGTTTCACCGGACAGACGAGCCTGTACGGGATCGCGGGCTACCTCGGCAGCGAAGCCTTCTCGACCAACGCCGTGCCGGTGCTCGGCGCGCTGACGCTGGTGATCGTCGGCTTCGGCTTCAAGATCAGCGCCGCGCCGTTCCACTTCTGGACGCCGGATGTCTACGAAGGCGCGCCGACCCCCGTCACCGCGTTCTTGAGCGTGGCGAGCAAGGCGGCATCGTTCGCGCTGATGGTGCGTTTCTTGCTGGCGGTCTTCCCGGCGACGCTGGTGATCAACGGGCAGGAAATTCAGGGCTTCTGGGTGAACCTCGCGGCGGTGCTCTCCGTCGTGTCGATGACGCTCGGCAATCTGGTCGCGCTCGGTCAGAAGAACATCAAGCGTCTGCTGGCGTATTCGTCTATCGCGCAGGCGGGCTACACCCTGATGGGTGTGGCGGCGCTGCAAGCGCAGAGCGACGTGAGCGTGGCGGCGATCACCTTCTACATGTTCATGTACACGTTCACGAACCTGCTGGCGTTCGCGGTGGTCGTGTTGTTCACCGAAGCGACGGGCAGCGAGAAAATCAGCGACCTTGCCGGACTCAGCCGCCGCAACCCGATGCTGGCGCTGGCGATGACGGTCGCGCTGCTGTCGCTCGGCGGCGTACCCCCGGCGGCAGGTTTCGTCGGCAAGTTCTTCCTGTTCCAAGCGGCGGTTGAGGCGAATCTGGTGTGGCTGGCGATCATCGGCGTGCTGAACGCGATCATCGCACTCTACTACTACCTCGTCGTCGTCAAGGTGATGTACGTAGATCGCAGCGAAGACGAGGACAAGCCGATCCCGGTGACGCGTCCGTATGTCTGGGTGCTGGCGGTCACGGTGATCGCCGTGATCCTGCTCGGCACGGTTCTGGTCAGCCCGCTGTTCGACTGGGCGGTACGCGGCGCAGCAGGGTTGTTCACGTAAAAAGAAAAGAAGTAGAAAGTTAAAAGTCAAAAGTTGAAAGTGAAGTGCAGTTACTTCTGACCTACTTTTGACTTTTTCTACTTTTAACTTTCTACTTCCTGAACTTGCCAGCAAAAATAAACCAAATTTTGATCTTTGCAATGTGATTGTGATAGAATGCGCGAATGCTAATGTAGGAGCAACATGAGTAACCAGCAGCCACCGCCCTCACGCGCGAAGAATATGGCTTATGCCGTCGTGGCGGGGCAGTCAGGATGTCTGACGCTGTTTTTTATCATCGCAGCGTTATTCATCGGGTTGGCGCTGGACGCCGCATTCGGCGTGAAGGGTCCCTTCACGATAGGACTGCTGCTCCTCAGCATACCGGTAAGCCTTGTGATTATGGTGCGACTCGCGCTGAGTTCGGTGAAGCGGATTCAACCAACTCAGCCGTCAAATTTAACGAAACCATCTGTACCGCACACAGAGGAGGACGATCTTTGAGAGAAATGGTTAGTCATTATCGTAGCAGAGGAGCGCCAGCATGAACGCAACCCAACGCGGCGGTATTGGGTGTGTCATTGTCATCCTGTTCCTTGTTGCCTGCGTAGCGATCACGTTTGGCGTCCTGCCGGCGCTGAATACAGCGGTCGCTATCCCGGTGATCATGGTTCCGGGCGAACCCTATGACCCGTCGCTGCCTGTTGACAGCTTCCGCTGGACGAATACGCTTACCGCGATGGTGCTGGGCAGCCTTGCAGTGCTGGCTTTCGCCTTCTTCGCGTGGCGTTCGTCGAATGGCTGGAAGCGCGAAGTTCCGAGCCGTTTCCAATCGTGGGTGGAAATGCTCGGCGGATTCATTTACGACTTCAGCAAGGGCATGGCGGGGGCGCGCGCGCGGTGGGTCTTCCCGCTGGTGGCGACGATCTTCGTGTTCCTGCTGGCAATCAACTGGATGAAACTGCTGCCCGGTGTGGAAAGCGTCGGCGTGATGCACTGCGCCGAAGAAGGTTTCAGCGGTTACCCGGCAGTCCGCGCGGGCGGTGCATTCCAACTGTACGTCGATCAACCGCTGTACGCGGGTCAAGGTGCGACCGAAGCCGATTACGAGGCGTGCAACGAGTTCTTCCATCATGGCGATGTCCATGCGCCGGAGCAAACTGAACTCGTCGCGGCGGCGGATCTCCTGTTCGACGAAGAGGCGGCATTGCGCACGGAATTGACCGAAGCAGGTGCGGATGCGGCGACAATTGACGCCGAAGTGCAAGCGCTGCGCCTCGAAGTCACCGAGTCGGTGTATCACCACCCTTCGTTCGCACTGACGGCGGATCAACTGCGCGAAGGCGCGTACCCGTACATCTTCATCGTGACGCCGTTCCTGCGCGGTGGTTCGACGGACTTGAACCTGACCATCGGCTTGGCGCTGATCTCGGTCATCTCCATTCAGGTGTTCGGCGTGCTGGCGCAAGGTCCGAATTACTTCCAGAAGTTCATCAACCTGCGCGCGCTGGGCAACGCGGGCAAAAATCCGATTGGTGCAATTGATGTGGTCGTCGGGTTGATCGAAATCATTTCTGAACTCGGCAAGATCATTTCGCTGGCTTTCCGTCTATTCGGCAATATGTTCGCCGGCGGTATCTTGCTGATCGTTATGTCGTTCTTGGTCGCCGCGATTGTGCCGATGGTCTTCTACGGACTGGAACTCATCATCACGACGATCCAAGCCCTTGTGTTTGCAGTCCTCACGCTGGTGTTCGCGGCGCAAGCTATGGAAGGTCATCATGGCGACGAAGAACATCATGACGAACATTCCGATCAACCTGTAGAACGTACACACATCTAGGAGAGATAACAAATGGATCAAGGTCTCGAAATTGGTCTGAAAGCAATCGGCGCTGGTCTGGCGATGGTTGGCGCGTTTGGTCCCGGCATTGGTATCGGTCTGCTGGTGCAGGGCGCGATGCAGGGTATCGGTCGCAACCCGGATGCCGCCGGTCAAATCCAGACGAACATGATTCTCGGTATCGTGTTCGCTGAAGCGATTTCGATTTATGCGCTGGTGGTCGCGCTGATCATCCTGTTCGTGCTTTAAGCCCCACAGGAGCGTACACAATGAAACGGTCAACATTGCTCCGGCTGCTGATGGTCGTCATGCTCGTAGCGAGCATGGCGTTTACGATTGCAGCCTACGCGCAAGAAGAAACCCCGGCTGCTGAAGGCGAAACGACGGCTGAACAAGCCAGCGAACCCGCTGCCGAAGCCGAAGCCCAAGAGGTCGGCGGAGAAGAAGCCGGTCAAGAAGGCGTGACGGAAGAAGCCGAAGCCGTCAACCCGCTGACTCCGCTCGGTATCAACGTGGGCTTCCTGCTGGCGCAGATGCTCAACTTCCTGCTGCTGTTCGGGCTGCTGTCGGTGGTGCTGTGGCGTCCGCTGATGAACATGCTCGACAACCGCGCCATCAAGATTCAGAAGGGTCTCGAAGACGCGGCGAAGGCTGCCAGCGA
>JACSRG010000304.1 GCA_014879865.1 Anaerolinea sp. | reverse complement strand
CCCCATGACGGCGTTTCGATATGCTGACGCTTCAGCCGTTCCTTAACGCTCTCGATATCAATCTGGCGCTCACATAACTGATCGATCAGCACTTCATAAGCATTATTCACAGTCATTTGCTGTTCCTTCCTCAAATAATCCTTTACCGCTTGCCACCTACCTGTGAAGCGCTTTCGACCATTTTGCGAGTAAAGAAGGACATCATTGGCGGGCCATGTTATCCATAACATCCATTGAGCAAAGTCTAGCGCAAAGCTCAGACCTGTCAAGCAAGTCCAGTACTTTCCATAATTGTGAGCCAGTGTTCACTTGAAGTGCAATACGATCGCAAATCACACGGTCGTTTCATTTCCATTTGACGAGCTACCCGGTAGAATGTTCGTACATGAGCGTCCATATTCCTACGACATGTTATGGGTAACAGATGCGAGTTCTGCTGAATAGGAGTTAATGACCAATGAAGAAAGTAGTTGTAACGGGTGGCAGTGGTAAAGCAGGGCGCGCCGTAGTTCGTGACCTTATCGAACATGGATACGAAGTCCTGAATATTGACGTCGCTGCGCCAGCCGAACGCACCGTGCCATTTCTGAAAATCGATCTGACGGATTACGGTCAGACCGTTGAAGCACTGAAGAATGCCGACGCGGTGGTTCATTTGGCGGCGATCCCCGCGCCCGGCATCCTGAGCGATCAAAAGACGTTCGAGATCAACACCAACAGCACCTACAATGTTTTCTCCGCAGCGGCGCTGTTGAAGTTGCAGCGCGTGGTGTGGGCATCCAGCGAGACGACGCTCGGGCTTCCGTTTGACAATCCTGAACCCCGGTACGCGCCGATTGACGAGGCGCACCCGCTCTATCCCACATGGAGTTATGCCCTGTCAAAGGTGGTGGGCGAAGTCATGGCAGAGCATTTCAGCCGTTGGAGCGGTATTCCCTACATCGCGCTGCGCTTCTCCAACATCATGGAACCGGATGAATACGCAAATTTCCCGTCCTACCAAGCAGACGCACGGCTACGGAAGTGGAATCTATGGAGCTATGTCGATGCGCGCGATGTGGCGCAAAGCTGCCGCCTTGGACTGGAAGCGCCGATCACGGGCGCGGAAGCGTTCATCATCGCATCGGCTGATACCGTCATGGAGCGGACGAACCGCGACCTGATGGCAGAAGTTTTCCCGAACGTCCCACTCAAAGAAGGGACAGGCGATCACGAGACGCTTCTGGGCGTCGAAAAAGCCAAGCGCATGTTAGGGTATCAACCGGGCAGTTGGTGGCGTTGACGGCGATCAGGCTCATGCGCCGGTACGCTCCGCAGTGAAATGATAACTGCCCGAACCGGCAATCACGGTGATGGTAGGCTCACGTGCGCTGATCGCCACAATGCCTGCACCGTTCCCGGAAGCAGCGCCCGCCTCCCAGATCACGCCGATCTCACCTTCAAGCAGGCGCGCGCCGCCGCCCAAATCAGGGAAGATGATGCTCGCCTCCGTGCCGACCGGGATGTGAACGCGCAGGTGCAGGTTATCTCCCTCCCGCTCCCACACGCAGTCGATCACGCCGCGCACCGTTTTGACGGAAGCACGCACGTGTTTCAGGCGGTCGCTCACAGGCGGAGTCAAGGTGAGACTGGCACAACCGGGGCTAGCGGGATTGATGCGAATGCCCGCCAGCGCACGATAGAACCATGCATCGATTGAGCCGTACATCGGGTGATTGTGCGAGTTCATCCCGCGCCCGGTCGCCTGCTCCCAACGCTCCCAGATCGTCGTCGCGCCGTTGTCGAGCATGAAGCCCCAGCTCGGATAGCTCGTCTGCGTCGCTAACCGAAAGGCAGCGTCACCGCAGCCCGCATCGGTCAAGACTTCGAAAATGTACTTCGTACACAGATTTCCGGTCGTCAGGTGATCCTCATGTTCCTTGATGTCCCGGATCAGATTGGCAATCACGCGGTCACGGCGATTTTCGGGCGTCAAGCCCATGTACAGCGCCAGCGTGTTGCACGCCTGATTATTCGAACCATAACCGCCGCGCTCCTCATCCCAGAAATGCCGGTTGAAGGCGCTGCTGATGTCGGTGAACAACTGGCGATACACCTGTTCATCGTCGCTATGCTCCAGTAGATGGGCGGCGCGGGCAAACAGGGCGGCGGCGTAGGCAAAAAACGCCGTCGATACCAGCGGGGTCGGCGTGTTGCGCGCTACTGCCGAACTGCCAATGCTACCCGCCAGCGCCTCGGACAGCGGTGGTGCCCAGTCGCCGATGTGCCCGTAGCTGACGATATAATCTTGTGACCGTGACGCGAGATAATCGACCCAGCGCCGCATCCCTTCGTAGTGATCTTCGAGGACACGGCGATCACCATAATGGCTGTAGAGCAGGAGCGGAATCAGCAGGTAACACACCTCGACCGGATCACCCGGGCGGCTTCCCCAGCGAAACGGTGCGGTGTCGGCAAGCGCGCCAGCGTCGTCCTGCGCGTCGGCAATGTCGTTCAACCACTTGGGCAGCAAGCGCGCCAGATCGAAATTGTAGAGCGCCTCCTCGGTGCGCGCCGCCATATCGTTAAGCCACCCCATGCGCTCGTCACGCTGCGGGCAGTCGGTAGGGACGCCGTGTAGATTCGATGCTTCCGTCCACCAGACCACGCGGTGAATCCGGTTGATTAAGGGGTGATCGCACTCAAATTCGCCGGTCGGCTCGACGGCAGAACGAACGACCCGTATTTCCAGTGACTCGAGAGTCGGTTCACCGGGGAAGCCTTCGACTTGGATGTACCGGAAACCATGATAGGTGAAACGGGGTTCCCATGATTCGACGCTACCCCCTTTCACGATATAGGTGTCACGGGCGCGGGCGGCGCGCAGATTCTCTGTATTGACCGTCCCGTCCGGGTACACGGCTTCGGCAAATTGCAGCGTCACGATTGTGTCGCGTATTCCTTGCACAGTGATCCGCGCCCACCCGGCGAGATTCTGCCCGATGTCAAAGACAAAGACGCCGGGCATCGGTTGGGTGAGCGTGACGGCGCGCCGCGTCTCGATCACCTTCACGGGTTCGAGGGCGGCGGCGACCAATCTGCCGCCGGGTGGTTCGGTCGCCATCGCGCCCGCCCAGTTATCGCGATTCGGGAACAACTCGCCAAAGTTGTCTGGCGTATCCCAACCGGGGCGTTCGAGGCGTGCATCATAGGTTTCCCCGTCATACACGCCGTTTTCACGGACAGCGCCATCCGCGACGCGCCACCAACTGCCGCCGGCATTCCATTTGCCACTGATGACCTGCTGCATCGTGCCGTCTGTCAGACGGATTTCAAGTTGGACGAGCAGTTTAGGCGTGCCATACCAACCGTTGCCAACGATCGCGCCGATCACGTTGTCACCGGCGCGCAGGTGTCCGGTCACGTCATACGTGGTGTAGAGGACGCGCCTGCCCGCATCGGTTTGCGCGGGTTCCAACACCCGATCCCCGACTTTGCTCCCGTTTACGTGGAGTTCAATCCAGTTCGGGCTGGCGACATACGCACGGGCGCTGATGATCGGCTGCTGCACGGTGAATTTGTCCCGGAAATACAGCGCCTTGCCGTTCCACCCCGCCGGAAAACCAATCCATGCCGCGCGCCAATCCGCCGCCTCCAGCAGCCCCATTTCGAACCATGCCGCGTCGCTGAAGGCGCTGACTCTGTTCTGCCGATCCCATGCGCGGACTTTCCAATAGGCGCGCCGGCGGCTGATGAGCGGCACGCCCGCGTACTCGATCAACGGATGCACGGATGACGACGTTTTGCCGCTGTCCCACAGATCGCCCTGCTCCGCCGCGAGTTTTTCGAGCGACGAGGCGACGATGATCTGATAGGCGGTTTGTGCCTGACCCCGTTCGGCGTGTTCCAATACCCAACTGAAACGAGGCTGGCGGGCATCAATGCCGAGCGGGTTGCGCGCAAACTCGCAGCGTAAATCCAACACTTGCAGCATGAGCTTCGCCTCGTTACTGTATGTCGGTGTAATCAAGCAGCGTCTTTAGTGTCGCTTCGGGATGCTCGTCGATCATGCGATACGCCTCTCTCGCCTGTGTATACGGGTAACGCGCGCCGATCATCGGCTCAACTGTCAGCTTGCCACGTTCCAACAAACCAAGCGCCGTCGCTTCTGTACGCTCGAAGTCCCACAGCGGATGGCAGCGATGCGGATTCCCCCAGACGGGCATACTCGAACGAAACGTCGGGCGGTTGTGATGCCACTCTGCGCCAAGCTCAAGCTGCGGTGTACCGCTGTAGTAGCTGGCAGAAACCACCAAGCCGCACTGTTGAATACTGCGGATTGCTGTGTGCAACGCCGCGTAAGCGCCGGAAATATCGATGGCGACATCGACGCCTTTTGTTTTCGTCAGCTTCTTGATTTCGAGCGCCGGATCGCAGCGTGTCGGGTTAAACACCTCATCTGCACCGAACCGAGTCGCCATTTCAAGCCGGTTGTTAATCGCATCGACGGCGAACACGGACTCCGCACCGCTGAGACGGGCAATCTGGATCGCAATCAAACCGATTGCCCCCATACCGAAAACCGCGACCCGATCACCGACTTTGATTTCGGCATCGTGAACCGCGCCGAGCGCAAAGATCGCCGGATCGGTGAACAGCGCGGTTTCCGCCGGCATGCCCGCCGCCAGTTTGTACAGGGCGGTTTCCGGGCGCACATTGGTTGGGCGATGCGGCATCGCGCCATGAACCTTGTCGCCCACTTTGAAGCGGGTGACCGCGCTGCCGATTTCGATCACCTCCCCGACCATCCACGAACCTAATGTGAGGGGGAAAAAGCTGCCCTCGGCGCGGGGCATGAACATCCGGTAATCGGGATCAAATTGCTTTTCAATGAACGGCGTTTTGCCCCGATAAATGGTCATCTCCGTACCATGCTTGATCCCGCTGACGATTGCGCGCACGCGCACGTCAGTCGGGTTCAGTGCCGGTTCGCTGTAGTCGCGAAGCTCCAATTGGCGCGGCGCAGTGAGTACAAATTCACGCATAAATGATCCTTCGCAAGAAGAGTCCGATCACAGTTTCACACCGCCCTGCGCCAACCCGTCAATAAAGCGGCGCTGGAGGAACAGAAACAAGATCAAGACGGGGATAATCATCATCGCTGCCCCGGCGCTGGTCAAAGCCCAATCACGGCTAAAGCGATCGGCGAACTTAAAGAAGCTGGTCGTGACGGGAAATAGGGCTTGATCCTGCACAAAGATCAGCGCGATCTGGAATTCGCTCCAGACCGCCAGCCCGACCACCAGCCC
>JACSRG010000082.1 GCA_014879865.1 Anaerolinea sp. | reverse complement strand
CCGGGTCGAGGAATTCCACGAGAGAGACAGGAGCTTCTGCCGCTCCGTAGATCGGGCTATCGTCACGAACCAAGCGCGCATTGTCATCAGCTATGCTCGATTGACTATTATTGTAGAGAAGTACCAGTACCGCTCCTATGACGAGGATGGGGATACCAATCATCAATAATGTGCGTGCTTCACCTCGCTGCTTACGTTTGCGCCCCGACATGCTTCTACTAACTGTCTTTCCTGATCGTTTCGTTTGAGACATCTTACCTTCTCCGTGAGCTAATAATGGGGATTTCAACTTTGGCAGCACAATTCGTGCCATCCATCATCGCTGCTCGTGATGAGCCGCGGAGACTACCGTCTCCACGTTGCTATGAATTGAGCAAACGCAAGTAGGCAATGACCGCAAGAATGTCGTCCTCAGTCAGCGCAGGATTGCCGCCTTTTCCGGGCATGATCACGCCCGTCTGACTTTGTGGGTCATTAGGTACTCGTCCGGTAGTAATAAATTCTAGGAGTTCAGCATCTGTTCGGTCGTTTACAAACTGCGAATCAACGAGCGGCAGTCCAAGATTGGGTACGCCTTGCGCATTTTGACCGTGACAAGCACTGCATTGGCGGCTGAAAACCTGCTGCCCCAAAGCAACTAATTCAGGATCGTATGATGCAGAAAGATCAGGGGACTGTGTTTCCGAGACCTCTGGGGTAGCTGTGCTGCTGGAAACCGGACCAAAACTGTTGACTGGCTGAGGACTCGGCACGGCACGACTGACAACTCCGATCACGATGACAACCACATAGGCGACTGCGATCAGTGCGGATATGCTTTTGCGCAAGTATCCAGGTTGCGCTGGGGCTGTTTCTTCCTCTAGCACATCCTCTAGCACATCATCGTCAGCGTTTTCAGCAGGCTGGTACCACAGCATCGCCAGCGTAATAGCGGTGAACGCTGTGAACGAGAGTGTTGGAATGCCGACAAATCCCAACCACTCGATCCAGCGGGTTTCGCAGGGAATTCCTGAGGTACAAATGTGAAATTCTTCTGGGATAGCGCCATAGTAGAGAAGATTGTGATACAGTCCGACGATCCATCCCAGAATGCTTAGGGGCAGGATGTAGTATCGTGCCCGTTGGTCCCGGAGCAGGATACCAACACCGATGATAAGCACAAGCGGGTACATCAAGATGCGTTGATACCAGCAAAGTATACAGGGAAGGAAACCTAGAACCTCACTGAAAAATAGACTGCCTGCCGTTGCAATGAGTGCTTGCGCCCAAGCAAGATAATGCAGGTTGGTCTGGGCAATCTGGCTGAAACGCGGAAGCGTTTCCTGTTGCGTTTGGTCTGTCATAATACCGCCATACAACTTGGGTCTTGAGGAACATTGTTGTAGCACACTTCAAAATGCAGATGAGTGCCTGACGAATTTCCTGTATTGCCAGATGCGCCAATCACCTGCCCGGCAGAAACGTCTTGACCACCTCAACAACCCGGATCGCCCGGTGAAAATGAAATCTGTCCGCCGCTGGATGTGGCGCGTCCACCACTTGTTGCGACACGCACGACCTGTGGCAACCACACGATCTGATCACTAGTCCTACCTTCGATGACCAATTGAGTGCCGAGTGGTTGTTGCGTTTGCGGGATTGCACCGAACAATTCGTTGAGCAAAATACCCCTATGTTGAAGCATCTGGAAATCTGTGTCCATTCGTGATGACTACTGTTCAGGCGCGAAATCAGCAATAACAGCAGAAATATCCATCGTTGTGCCGGAAGCGAACGACAGGTTGAGAACGATGCTTTCTCCGCGCTCCAAACTCTGTGTTAGTCCAGTGAGCATGATGTGATAACTGACGGGTTCGATTTTGACGATCGAGTTGGCAGGGATTTCAATTCCTTCTGGTTGTGGTCGCATACGGGCGATGCCAGAGGCATCAATCTGGGTCTGATGCAGTTCCACCGTCGTCGCGATGTCTGTCGATACACTAATCAACGTGTCTGCAACGCCGCCGCGATTTTCAATCGTCATATAGGCGGCGGTCACAGCATCGTTCATCGACATACCTTCCATATCACTGCTCGATGCGGGCACATCTATCGGTCGAACCCAAGCATTCGACACAGCAATCTCGCTCTGACGGGAGGTAGACAAGGGTTGTAGCAGTCGAGGAAGCAGAATAGCCGCGAACGGCGAAAGCACGGCGATAATGGCGAAAATTAGGGTAAGCGCCTCAATAACGCGCATCCAATAGGGTTTTGATTTCATGGGCATTTCCTCAAAAGAGCAACTCTAAAACCTAACTGAGCAAAACGGGCGGCGCGCTCTTCGTGTTCAATGCAAAGCGATGCTTGCGCACTAATCGGTTTGAGCTGCCGATTGAGGTTGGTCGCGGCGATTCGAGCAAGAAAGTTTGCGAGATTGCGTACAAACGATGGCTGTTGGTTGTCATCCAGAAATTTGTCGAAAACCACGATCCGTCCGTTCGGTTTCAATACCCGTGCCGCTTCGCGCATACAGGCGTTGGGATCAGGAATCACAGCGATGATCAAATTCAGGACAACGGCATCAAATTGTTCAGAGGGGAAAGTGAGCGATTGCCCATCCATCACCAGTGCAGTGACCGTTTGATCGAGTGCAACGGCTTTACAGCGAATTTGCTCGACCATCGCCGGAGTGATGTCTATCGCTGTGACTTCAACGCCTTCGGGCATATAGCGCAAGTCTTCGCCTGTGCCCGCGCCAACGATCAGCACATGCTCACCCGATTGCAGTGCCAAAAGATCGATAGCACATCGGCGCGAAGCGTCGAAAGTACGGATCACGCGGTCATAGAATGGCGTGTAGAGTGTGTACCGGACGCGATTCCAAAAGTTCGTGTTGATGATCATCGCGACTTCACTTTCCCAATGCGCCAAACAACTGAAGCAGGCGACGATGCCGATGCCGAAAGACGTAGCGCACCGTTGGCAGCAAGATATAGCCAAACAGCGGTATACGCGGCTCAAATTGGAGCGAGTCTATCAACGTGCAGCCCGCATCGGTGGAAACAATGGTGCGGTCATGTCGCCATGCACGGTGAACAAGAGACTTGGAATTTTCACGGAAGCCCCCTTCCCACACCTGATCGAATTGAAGCTGATGACGGTCGAATGGGAATATGCCAAATAGCAGCAGCCAACTTGCGAACAACGGCTGTTGCAAAGGCACCTGTGTAAAGGGCAACCGTTCTTTGCCGTTGGGTGCGGTCATCTTCAGTAACGGCATCAGTTCGGTGTTGACTCCCGCCAACGTATTGACCCTGTGCCATACTTCCATTGGTGCTTCTGCCAGTTTCGATGTGACACTCAACGTAAAAATCACGATGTACCGTTAGCTTTCCATCTGTTGCTTGTAAGCGAGCAGGCGCAGCGCATTCCCAACGACAACCAGCGTGCTACCTTCATGTAAGACAACAGCGAAACTAAGCTGCACAATACCTAGCACCGAGGTCACGATCAGTAGCGCGATCACGCCAAACGAGATGTATAGATTCTGCTGAATGATCTGACGGCTGGCGCGGCTCAAGCCCACTGCGAACGGCAGTTTGCCCAAGTCATCGCCCATCAGCGCGACATCGGCAGTTTCCAGCGCGACCGCCGTTCCCGCGCCGCCCATCGCGATGCCGACGGTGGCGGTTGCCAGCGCTGGTGCGTCGTTCACACCGTCGCCGATCATCGCAATCGCGTTGTACTTGCCTTCCAACTCCTTGACGATTCTGAGCTTGTCCTCCGGCAGAAGTTCCGCCTGCACTTCAGTCAAGCCGACCTGCGCGGCGATATTGTGCGCCACATCGTCGTTATCGCCCGTCAGCATAACGAGGTGTTCGATGCCCAAATCACGGAGGTTGCTCATGATCTGCGGTACGTTCGGGCGTGCTGTATCTGCTAAGCCGAGAATGCCGAGAAATTGACTGCCTTTGCTCACCACCATCGTCGAGCGTCCGGTTTTCTCTAATTCATCCACCTGACGGATCAAGGCATCGTCTGGCGTAAGACCCTGCGCGTCCGCAAAGAGTTTCAAAGAGCCGATCCGTATGGGTTCACCATCGACGGCACTCACCACCCCTTTTCCGGGAACATTTTCCAGTCCCGCCGCCTGAGGCAGAGTGAGTTTCTTCTCCAAAGCAGCCCGCACGACTGCTTGTGCCAGCGGGTGGTTGGACTGCTGTTCAACCGCGCCTGCGACCCGCAGCAGATCGTCGGCGGAAGCGCCGTTCAGTGGGATAACATCCGTCACACCGAAAATCCCACTGGTGATCGTTCCTGTTTTGTCGAAGGCAATCGCTTTCAACTGACCAAGATTTTCCAAGTGGACGCCCCCCTTAATCAATACACCGTTGCGCGCTGCCTGCGCGATGCCTGCTAGCACCGCCGCTGGCGTGCCAAGCGCAAGCGCGCACGGCGATGCCGCGACGAGGAGCAGCATCCCACGATAAAAGCTCTGTTCGAGAGTCAGCCAGTTGAAAAGCGTCGGCACAATGATGATGAGGGCGGTGGCGACGAAAACGGCAGGGACTAAACGACTGGTGAACCGATCCGCAAACTGCTGCGTCGGGCTTTTCTGGCTTTGCGCCTCTGCAACGAGGGTCATGACGCGAGTCAAGGTATTGTCTGCTGCTACCCGCGTGACGCGAATATCGAGCGCATTGTCTTGATTGACTGTGCCAGCGAAGACCTCGTCGCCCTGCGTTTTATTCACGGGGACGCTTTCACCCGTGATCGGACTCTGGTCAACAGCGCTGCTGCCCGACACGACCTCCCCATCGACTGCAATACGGTCGCCGGGACGTGTAATCACGACATCTCCAACCTGAAGCTGCTCGACGGGCGTTTCTACAATCTGGTCGCCGCGTTTGAGCTGCGCAGTTTTTGGCATCAGTGCGCCCAACGCACCAATCGCGTTCCGGGCGCGGTCGAGTGCATAATGTTCGCCAGCATGTCCAATCGAAAACAGCAGCAGTAGGAATGCACCCTCGCTCAATTCACCGAGCAGCGCTGCCCCACCCGCTGCGGCAAGCATCAGGATATCCGTGTCGAGCTTGCCTTTGAACAGTGCCGGGATCGCGTGCGTGGCGACATCGTATCCACCCGCGATATAAGCCAGCACGTAAAAGATCGCCGCGGTTGCTTCCGAGAAGCCGAGCAAGCGCTCACCCAGCCACCCCAAGAGAAAGAAGATCGCTGCGAGACCGACCAAAATCAGTGTCCAGCGTTCCTGCACCGCGTGGGGCAGGAAACGAGGCGCACTGCCGTGATC
>JACSRG010000388.1 GCA_014879865.1 Anaerolinea sp. | reverse complement strand
CTCTCCAACTCAACGTTGGCAACAACCCGTACGACTCCTACGCGGTAGACATCGAAGTCGCGGGTTATCCGGTGGCACATTTCACCCCCACGCCGTGCCAACTGCCGACCTTCACCGTGCAGCAGGTGTGCGACTACCCGCTTGCCTTCGAGCTCACGAACACGGGCACCAGTCTTTTCCCCGATATTGGCGCACATTACGAAATCATCAACGTTACCAAAGCGCAAGTTGCAGACAGCGGTCTCATTAACACGCTGGCAGCGGGGGCAACGACCACCCTCCAACTCAACGTTGGCAATAACCCGTACGACTCCTACTCGATTGCCATCGAGGTCGCGGGTTATCCGGTGGCACATTTCACCCCCATGCCGTGCCAACTGCCGACCTTCACCGTGCAGCAGGTGTGCGGCTATCCGCTCGCCTTCGAGGTAACCAACACGGGCAGTGACGCTCTCCTCCCCGTTGTGGGCGCACATTACGAAATCATCAACGTCACCAAAGCGCAAAGCGCAATCAGCGGTCTCATCGACACACTGGCAGCGGGCGCAACCACCACCCTCTATCTCAACGTCGGCGATAACCCGTACGACAGCTACTCGATACACCTCGAAGTTGCAGGTTATCCGGTGGCGCATGTCACCCCCACGCCGTGCCAAGTGCCGACCTTTACCGTGCAGCAGGTGTGCGGCTATCCGCTCGCCTTCGAGGTAACCAACACGGGCAGCGCCGCTCTCTTCTCTGCTGTGGGTGCAGACTACGAAATCATCAATGTCACCCAATCCCAAGTCGTAAACAGCGGCAATATCGATACGCTGGCAGCGGGCGGGACCGTCACCCTCTATCTGAATGCTGGCGATGACCCATTTGACTCCTATTCGATAGTCATCGAAGTCGCGGGTTATCTGGCAGCTCATGTCACTCCTACCCCCTGTCCGACGCAAATGCTGTGGGTTACGGTCGGTGCCACCTGCGGCGCGCCGATCAGCTTCGACATCATCAACGCCTCCGGCAGCGCGCTATCGAACGCGACCTACGCGATTCATAACGACACAGAAAACGCAGACGCGCAAACCGGTCAGTTCACGCTGGCATTCCTCGACAGCATGACGCTGACACTCAACGGGGTCTACGATCCGTATGACACGTATTCGCTGATCGTCAACGATGGCGTCAACCCGGAATTCTCGTTCCAGCGTCCCGCCTGCGAACGTCCGGTGCTGCAAGTCCAGAGCCAATGCGCCTATCCGCTCGTCTTCACGGTGACCAACACGGGCGGCGATTTCCTGATCCCGCAGGATTACGCCATCACGACGGGCGGGAACAGCGTCGATGCTGGACAGCTCAATTTGTTGAAAGGCGCAAGCGCGACCTTTACACTCACGGGACAAAATCCCTATCTGCCTTACGTTTTCCAGAGCGACGGTGCGTATATCCCGGTCACGCCCTACACCCAGAGCTGTACTCCGCCTGTCGTCGAGATTCAGGGCTACTGCACAACGCCCAGTTTCTCGGTGATCAATTCTGGCGGCGATATGCTGCTCGATCACCCGCTGGTCACGACTTGGAACGGGCAGATGATTTCCCTTCCGGTCACAACGCTTCATATGGCAGCCAATGATATCGTCTGGGTGTCTGCCGTCGGTTATGACCTCACCATCCCCATGACCCTGTCAACCAACACCTTCAACATCAACGGCGCTTTCACACTCCAATGCCTTCCTCCGGCAGCTTTCCCGACCAACACGCCGATTCCTGCCACGACGCCAACGCCCGCAGCAAGTCAGAGCGGCGGGGGTGTAATCGATGGAACAACGCCGAGCGTCAGCGGGCAAGTGTGTGGCTACAACTGCCCCGCGTTCAGTCTCTATCACAGTGATGAAGCGGGACGCTGGGAGATTTTCCGCCTGAATGGTGCGAACGGTCAGACCACGCTAAGGCAAAATCTCAGCTTTGGATCAGAGCAAAATGCCGATGCGCTAGCGCCATCGCTTTCCCCGAACAGCCAGTGGATCGCCTTCGCCAGCAACCGCGATGGCAATTGGGAAATCTATATCGCATCCACCGATGGCGACGCGCATAGCCTGCGGCGTCTGACCATCAACGCTGTGGCGGTGGATACCGATCCGGTTTGGGGTCCAAACAACATGGTCGTGTTCGAAACGACGCGCAACGGCAACTGGGATTTGTACGCCGCCGATATGGCGAATGGTCGAGTCTTCCCGCTGGTCAACGCGCCGGATGGAGATGACGTGAATGCTGCGTGGTCGCCTGACGGCAGACGGCTGCTCTTCCAGAGTGATCGACCGGACACGAACGGCGTGCGCAAGTGGCAAATCTACGAACTCAATCTGACGACGATGGCGATCACGCGGTTGAGTGATGGCAGTACCATCGACGTTGACCCGCAGTATTCGCCGGATGGCAGCAGCATCGTCTTCCGCAGCTACACGAGCGAAGGGGCGGTTAGTCTGATCAACCTGATGGACGTGAATGGCGCGAATCGCCGCGTTATTACGGGTGAGGATCAGGACTCGACCAATCCGGTATGGTCGCCCCAGAATCATTACATCGCCTACCAAGCGGTGAAGAACGGGCAGCTCGATCTGTTCCTCTATGATGTGGCGGCAGGGATCACCCGTCAGCTTACGGACAGCGACGTACCCGACTACGCGCCGTCTTGGTTATGCACGGAAGACAGTTTGCTGTTCACGTCAGAGGCGAGTGGCAATCCCGACATCTACGAAATCGCCGTGCAGCCGATCAGCGCGCCGCCTGTCGATGTCTTGCAAGGGGCGACGCGCTTGACTTTCGGCTCGGCGAACGATGTCTATCCGCTGAGTTTCCCGTCCGAAGAGAACGCCAGTCGGGAAGGCGCAAGCGGCAGCGCGCTTCTGAGTCAGCAGACCACGTTCGTCCCACTGAGTTTGAGCCTAACTGCGCCGGAAATCTCGCTGGATGGCGAAGGACGCGCTGGCTGGGAGAGCCTCGACGTCTGCACACCCTAGATGGCTTAAGTTGGTGGTCAGTCCAAAGCGCGTGTAATATGGATTCGATTCTAATCTGAAGGAGGATTACGCTATGCAGCGCCAGTCCTTCTTCAGGTTGTGCTTACGGTTTACACAACCGGTTTGATCAAGTGACCTGCTGAGCAAGCAGAGCCTGCATTCGCTCCGGGGTTACATCAACTTTCGCGCACTTGAGCGCGGCGGCGGCACTGGCATACCGGACGGCTGCCGACAAGCCGACTCCAGCGCTCAACTGCGCAGCGAGTGCCCCGACAAAAGCATCGCCTGCTCCGTGCGTATCCACGACCTGAACCGAAAATGCCGGAAGGTGGGTGGTGCCAGATGAGTCGGTTATGATCGCGCCTTCACTGCCGAGGGTGAGGATGACCCCCGGCACTTGTTCAGCTAGATGCTCAGCTACGCGAAAAGCGGATTGTCGATCTGCAATGGGAATGCCGGACAGCATTTCGCCTTCCACTTCATTGACGACAAGGATGCTGACATACGGCAGCAGATTGTCGGGCGGTGGATACGCGGGAGCCGCATTCAGTATGACTTTTGTGCCTGCCTGTGCAGCCGCTTGAGCGGCTTGAGCGACGGTTATCAGCGGCACTTCGTATTGAAGCACAAGGACATCCGCGCCCTCGATAATGGGCTGCGCACGCTCAATATCGGTGGTATCCATCTGCATGTTGACGCCGGAAACGATAACTGCTCCGTAATCACCGGTTTCATCGACGATGGCAACGCTCATGCCGCTGCCTGCCGTTGGATCGAGCAGCACCGCGTCCGTATTCACCCCTGAAGCGCGCAGGTTTGCCAGAAGTTTCTCGCCAAAATCGTCCGCGCCAACACGGCTGATCATCGAGACCTCAGCCCCATGCACCGCTGCCTGAACCGCCTGATTACCGCCTTTGCCACCATAGCGCAGTCCCCAAGCAGAGCCGCGCAGCGTTTCGCCTTTGCGGGGTCTATCGGGTGCATATACCATCACATCCATGTGAAGACTGCCGAGGACTGCGACCTTACCCATCTTTAGGACTCTCGTTTCTGCCGGACTGACGTCATCGTTTTTTCCAGCGATTGTTCTGCGCGGGCGTAATCTTGCTGGGCGATGCACACAAACAGCGCATCGAGGATATTCAGTTGAGCGACACGCGCTGCCGCATTTTCGCCCATTAAGGGTGAACCGCGTGCGGTCGAACACAGCACAATATCTGCTTCCTGAGCGAGCGGCGAGGTGATATAGTTGACTAGCGCGATCACCGTCGCGCCATTTTGTTTGGCGAGCCGCGCCGGTTCGATCACGGCACTGGTGCGACCGGAATGCGAGACCGCCAGCACCACATCTTCGCTGGTGAGTAGTGCCGCCGACATCATCATCACATGCGGATCGTCGTAGGCTGCGGCGCGAATGCCAATGCGCAGAAACTTATGCGCGGCATCCTGTGCGATGATGGCAGAACCCCCTACGCCATAAAAGTCGCGCTGGCGCGCACGGTACATGACATCAACCGCGCGGTTAAAACTCTCAATGTCGAGAATCGCCTGCGTTTCCTGAAGCGCCTGAATCGCCGTCTTGAACACCTTGTCGATGATCATCTCCGGAGTGTCAGTCGGCGACAAGTCTTCGTACATTTCCGAAACGGCGAGCTGGTTGTATTCCGTTAGGGCAGATCGTAGTTCCCGGTAGCCGTTATACCCCAGTTTCTTCGCCAACTTGACGATCATCGCGTCAGACACGTTGTTGGCTTCGGCAACGTCGGCAATCGTCACGCGGTGAATCTCGCTTCCTTGATTGAGCATAAATTGCACGACACTTTGTTCGCGCGGCGTGAGCGTGGGCAACAGCATTCGAATCTGTGGTCCAACCGCTCGGCTGGAATTATTCATCTACTGACTTGTCCTCCGAGAAAATCACAAATCTATTATAGAAGAACAAGGTGCATCTATCCCTATTTTACTTTGTAGTTGCGATTTGTAAAGCAAATTCACTGATTATCATGCCAAAGTGAATTTTTGTTGTCTAATCTGCCCATATTCTGCTATTTGACAAACCATAGAATCGGTGTAAAGTAAAGTTAAGCTAACTAAACGTGATTAAATAGTGAAGTTTTGGCTCCTCACGTTTTACTAGTCAGGGTTTTCTTTGATGACTTTATCACCTGTTTTTGCTACCCGCCTTAATTCCTTCAAGACCCGCCCGGAGCTTTTCTGGGGACAGCCGACGTATAAGCCGACGACGCTCGACTTGCTCGACCGTGTTGCTTCCGTGCAGGGGCTGACACAGGTC
>JACSRG010000798.1 GCA_014879865.1 Anaerolinea sp. | reverse complement strand
GGCTGCGTCGTGACTTCGGGTTCGGGCGTGGCTTCCGGGTTCGCGGCGCGCTCGGCGGCTGCCAACTGCGCGTTGAGGAACGCCTGCTGGAGCGACTGGCGCAGATCAGCCAGTTCTGCGAATTCCAAGCCGGTCAAGCCTTCGCCGGTGAGCAAGCTGTACTGCGCATCGCTGGCAGCATACCACAGCACCGACTGGACTTCGGGACGCGAGAGTGCCACATCGCTGACGAGCAGACGCAGCGACCGCGTGATCGGGTAGCTTCCGTCGCCAATCGTCGCCGCGCTCGGTTGGACGCAGTTTTCGCCAACACCAACCAATTGAATATTCGCCTGATTGTTGTCCAGCACGCGCTGGTAGTCCGCCCAACTCATGAACGTCAGCGCGCCTTCGACGTTGCCGACGGCGGCAGCGCGATAGAGCGGATCGTCGTCCAACTGAATGTCTTCGCGGTTAATGCCGTTGACGCCGATGGTCGCTTGCAGCAGCAAATCAGTGAACACGCTCCCGTCCGCCGGGGCAAACAGCGTCATGGGCGACGCCGGGAAGTCCGCGCGCACCTGATCCCACGTGCTGATCGTGCCGGTCGAGGTGGCATTGAACGCCGTACCGATCTCGGCGGTGGTCAAGCAGGTCAAGTAAGAGCTGCCCGCGTTCGCCACCAGCACCGTCGCCCGACTGCCGAGGTCAACGGTCGTCAGAGTGATGTTATTGGCGGCGCAGTTGTCCTGTTGTTCCTGCGTCAGTGCGCCGGACACCGCGATCATGTCGAGTTCGCCGTTGCACAAGCGGCGGATGCCTGCCTGTTCGCCTTCGAAGGTGCTGTTCGCCGTGACGCCCGGGTATTCGGTGCTGAACGCCGTCGTCAGCGCAGACAGATACGACGAGCCGGATGCCGCGCCGCCGATGCTGACCGTCCCGCTGACGCTCGGCAGGATGGTGAAACCGGTCACGTCGGCGCTGAATTCGCGCCCGCGCCGCCCTTCGGCGATCACTGCGCGGTCGTTTTCATACGCCTCAGCCGTCGCCGGGGTGAAACCGGCGCTTTCGACCGCTGCGGTGATCGACTCGCCTGTCAGCGCGTTCAGGAAATCCACGACGCCGGGCTGTTCGACGTTGTTCGCGTTGACATAAACGAACAAACGCTGCCCAAGTGTGTAAGCGCGGCTCTCCACCGACTCAGCCGACGGGGCAGCACAGCCCACGTCGCCCGCGTTCACTTCGACGATGCGAACGCCCTCTGCCAGCGCCGCCGGGAGCGGCACAACGCCGACCGCGCCGGGCGTCGTGCTCACCGCGCTGACGATGTCGGCAGCGGCGAGATGCGCCGCATCGCTGCGGAAGCCATCGCCTTCGACCGCCGCGTCAAGCAGCGCATAGGTCGCAGTATCAAGATTGGGAATGTTCAAGCTAATGGGAGTATCGGCAAAAGCTGTATTGATTTGTGCCCAACTGGTCGCCTGACTCGCCGGAGCGAACAGCGCGCTTAATTCACCGGTGGTCAAGCACTGCACGGTGGTGTTGTCGGGATGTGTGATCACAGCGGCAAGGTTATGCCCGATGACCAATTCGTAATAGGTGACGCCGCTGCGCAAGCAGTTGCCATCTTCATCACCACCGATGGGGCGCGTGGTCGCCACCAGATCACTTTCACCCCGGCAGAAACGGGCAAAGCCGTCGTTCGTACCGGTCACGGTTACGTTGAGCGTCGCCCCGCTGCTATTGGCGACTTCTTCGAGAATCGGGGTGACAATACCCGATCCAACGGCGCTGATTGTCACGTCCTCTTGAGCTAAGAGGAGCATGGGGGCGATCAGAAGCGCAAGCAGGGCGAGCATCCCAACTCGGCGCAGGAGAAAACTCATGAGTGGTTGCTCCTTGTGGATAGCGTATAATGGTGAAAAACCCCTCTCATTGTACCGTGCTGCGGGGGTTTTTCCAGACACACTTTTGCGCGCTCGCGAGCGCGCTCGCGCAGCATCGGTCGATAGCGATCATGGACGACGGAGTATGGATCAAACTATTTTCGACATGGTAGGCGGCGAACCGACCTTCCGGCGGCTGGTCGATGTCTTCTACACGAAGGTCGAAGCTGACCCGGTGCTCCGCCCGCTGTTTCCTGACGATCTCGAACCGGGTAAGCACTACCAATACCTGTTCTTGATGCAGTTATTTGGCGGCGGCACAATCTATTCCGAACAACGCGGGCATCCACGCCTACGGATGCGCCATATGCCCTTCCCTATCGGTCAGGCAGAGCGCGATCACTGGCTGACGCACATGCTGGCGGCAGTGGATGAGGTCGGCATCACCGACCCGGCACGGGCGCAGATGCGCGAATATTTTGAGCGCGCGGCGACGCACATGATCAACGTGGAGCAGCCCTGATGCCTATGTACTGGATCGTCCAACTCCCCCGCATCGCGCGGATTGTGCTGGCGGGGGTCTTCGCACTGGCGGTGACGATGCTGATCAGTCCGCTGGTGGACAGCGTGTATCTCCGCAGCTTCTACAATCCCGATACCGTCATGCTGCCGTCCCTGATCTCTGCCGTGGTTGGCGTCGTCATCTACGTGATCGGCTGGCGCGTGTGGGTCGGCTATTCGGGCGAACGTCCGCGCTACACCCGCGTCCTGCTGATCTACGTGGTCATTGGCTTGTTCGTGACCATCTTCACCACCGCGCTGACCCTGTTCGGGATCATCAGACAATAGAGGATTAGCTATGCGCGCGTTTGCCTGTATGTGTCTCATCGCCGCCCTACTGGCAGCGTGTACCTCGACCCCCGAACCGACCATTACCCTGATTCCGTCGCAAACGCCGACGAGCAGCGACACCCCCCTGCCGGTGACGACTGCGCCAACCGGAACGCTCGTCCAAGTGCCGACACTGCCGCCGGAATGGACAGCCATTCCCAGTCCCACGCTCATGCGGACGACGCCCGCGCCGACGAACACGTTCACGCCGACGATTGACCCCAACCCCACGCTGCTCGCGCAGCCGACGCTGGCAGCGTGTGCGACCTTCGGGATCGATTTGCTGCTGTCACAGCCGACCTTCACCATTGGCACAAACCCGACCGTCTACTGGACGCGGGCGGAAGGCGCGCTGACGTATCGCCTCGCGCTGCGCGACGACCAATCAAACCTGATCTTCAGCATCACGGCAGGCGGAGCGAGCTACACCTTCGAGGCGCGCCTGTTTGAACTCGGACGCAATTACAGTTGGGAAGTGCGCCCGCTCGATGTCAGCGGCAGGCAGATGTGCGTATCGCGCGGCTCGGTGCTGACGCCGGTCGTGCAGTAGCTAGGTCGCCAGCCGTTCGGCAGACTCGGCAGCGGGTGAGTCAGACACAGCGAGTTGATCCGGCACTTCGTGCAGCGATCCCAGACGGCGAAGCTGCGGCGACAGTGCGGCGACCGCACCGACAACCGCCAGCGTCCCGATCCCGCCGAAGACCACTGCGCCGACCGCGCCGAGCAGCCCCGCCGCCACCCCCGACTCGAAACCGCCAAGCTCGTTGGACGCGCCGATGAAGACATAGTTCACGGAGTTAACGCGCCCCCGCATTTCGTCGGGCGTGTAGGTGAGAATGAGCGTATGGCGCACCACCACGCTAATGTTGTCGAGCATCCCGGTCAAGCCGAGCATGATCAGCGACAGCCAGAATGAGGTCGAAATGCCAAAGATGATCGTTGCCACGCCGAACCCGGCGACTGCCAGCAGCAGTGTCCGCCCCGCCTGCTTGAACGATCCCCGCCGCGACAGGTAGACCGCCATCAGCAGCGCCCCGACCGACGGCGCAGCACGCAGCAAGCCTAACCCCGTCGCATCGACGAACAGAATATCTTTGGCGTAAATCGGCAGCAGGAAGGTCGCGCCGCCGAACAGCACGGCGAACATATCGAGCGTGATCGAGGCGAGGATGATCTGCGTGTTCTTGACGAAGCGCCAACCCGCGCGCAGCGCTTGCAGCGGCGGCTCAGCGGACTTCTGAAAGTCGGCGCGCTTGATCTTGAGCATCAGCAGGACGATCACCAAGACCATGCCCGCCGCAGCGTTCGCAAAGTAAACCGCCGTCGCGCTATTACCCACGCCGATCAGGAAACCGCCAAGCGCCGGACCCGTGATGGCGGACATCTGCCACACGGTCGAACTCCACGTCGAAGCGTTGAAATAGTATTCTTTCGGGACAGTTTGCGGCGTGATGGCGGACTCCGCCGGATTGTTGAACGCGCGCGCCGCCCCGATCACCGTGAGGACGACGTACAGCAGCGCCAGCGACCCCTGAGTCAGCGAGATCACTGCCAGCGCCAGCGAACACAGCACCAGCACCACCTGTGACCACAGCGCGATCTGCTTGCGGTCATAGCGATCCACGATGTAGCCGCTCGGCAGCGACAGCAAAATCACCGGAATCACCTGCACCAACCCGACCAGACCGAGCGCGAAGGCGTCGCCCGTGCGTTCGTACAATTCCCACCCCACGCCGACGCTGACCATCATCTCGCCGACCTGTGCGACCAAGCGCCCGATGATCAGCAGGCGAAAATCACGAAAACGCAGCGCCGCATACGGGTCGTGCGGCTTACCAGTTACAGCCATGTCTCCAAAAACCTTTTGATTTCGTGGCGCATCGCCACCGTTTCAAAATGACCGATGTCATAGCGCAGCAGCTTCCAGCGCTCCGGCTGATCGGCATACGCCTGTTTGAGTTCGCTGTCAATACGATCCAGTCCGGCGCGCGGCGTCAGCGGATCGTGTGTCCCGGCAAGGCTCAAATGCGGGCGCGGCGCGATCAGCGCGTTGATCTGCGCGGTTGTGAAATGCTTGAGCAGCGCGGGGACGTAATAATACACCCCGTGCAAATCCAGATCGCCCGTTTCGATCAGCGCGGCGAAATCGGTCAAGCAGCATAGGTCAACACACACGCGGATGCGGGTGTCGAGCGCCGCTAACCACCATGACATCGTACTTCCCATCGACAAGCCTAACGCGCCGATGCGGTCGGGGTCAATATCCATGCGTGAGACCACATAATCCACCGCTTTGAGCGAGTCGTAGACCATCATGCCCCACAGCACCCGCCCCTCCCATAACATCTGCTTGAAGGCGGCATTCTCCGAGCGTCCGCGCCGCTCGCCGAAGCACCAATGATCGATGCACAGCGCGGCATAGCCCTGCTCCGCTAACCACGCGCCATACGGCGACACCAGCGACTTGCGCCCGGTCAACAGCTCGTCCTTGCCGATCTCGTAATTGCCGCCGTGCGCGTGGGTGTAGATGATGACTGGCAGACGTTC
>JACSRG010000594.1 GCA_014879865.1 Anaerolinea sp. | reverse complement strand
TTTTTCGTCATCGTCATGGGGTCATCTCCAGCTTCGCCGCCTTGCGCCGGGCGCGCAGTTCTTCGACCGTGACCATTTTCACTTTGCCGCCGGTGCGCTGCTCGGTTTTCTCCTTCACCTCTGCCAGCTTCGCCCGCGCCGCGATCTCGATGCTTGATGCACCACCGCTGATGGGTTCTGCATTTGGCGATTCTGCGCGTTCGTCCTCCTGTTCATCGAGATCGATGCCGCGCTCCAGCAGCAGCGGTTCGCTCGTGGGTGCGTTCAGCCGCCGCTTCCAATCATCCCGCTCGTAGAAGCGGGTCAACCGCGCATTCAAGATTACCTGCGTGGCAAAGCCCGTTTCGACATAGCGCGCGAAGATTGTGCAGTTGCCGACCTGCGGCGTGATGACCTCATCGACGGTCAGCAGCGGACGCTGGCGCAGATGGCTGTTTGGATCGTCCATGTTCGCGTCGGTCGTCGCTGTACCACTCGCCTTGCTGTAGAACTCAGCGGTGTCTGCATCGCAGCCGCCGTAGACCACCTGCGTCGCCAAGCCTGTGAACAGTGCCTGCGTGCCTTCACGACCGTAGATCATCTCGAACTGTCCCTTGGTCTGCGCGCCGATCAGAATAGAGATGCGGCGTTTACGGACGAGGTTCACATCCCCGACCAGGCTGTCCAGCTTGCCAAGTGTCGGGAATTCGTCGAGGATCACCCCGACCGGCATGGGCAATGGACCCTTGTTTCGCTCACCAATCGTGTCCAAGTCGAGCATGAGCTTACGCAGCGTCGCACCCAAGTACGAGGCGTAGACGGCACGCATCCGCCCGGGACAGGTCAGAACGACGACGGTTGGCTGCGAGACGATCAGCTCCGCGTCGAAGTCGGAAGCCGATGTGTTGGCGCGCACGTCGGTTGAAGCCCACCCGGTTAGCGCGGTCGCCAGCGTCGCAATCACGTTCGAGGCGACCTTGCCGTCACTGCCGACTGAGGCGATGAAGCTGTTCGCCAGCAGCACCGCGTCGTCTCGCTCCGCCTTGAGTGCCTTTGCCAGCGCTTTCATGTCGTTCATGGCGTTGTAGATTGCGCCGAGATTGGGGAAGCGGATCAGGCAGGCGGCGAGCAGCGCGGCGGCACTGTCCGTCCAGAAGCGGTTATCGCCCGCCACTGATGGCACAAGCACATCGGCAATCGCCCGTGCGTCGGATACGTTGTCGATGCCTTCCGCCAAGTTGTAACGTGGTCCGGCGGGGCTGGTCGGATCGTGAACGACAACGAGATGTCGCGTGACGGCGGCGTATTTGAGAATATGCGCGGTGATCTCACCCTGCGGGTCAGCCACAACCAGCGAATGCCCCGACAGCATCCGGTCGGCAATGGCGGGCAGGATGATGCCCTGCGTCTTACCGCTGCCTGGACCGCCCAATGTCAGAATGCCGCGCGCCACATCTTCACCGCTGAGTGAAAACCGCCCCGTTCCCACGTCCAAGCGTCGTTTCTGTTCACCCCAGAACGCACCGAGCAGCGTCAGCCCTTCCGCGTCCTGGCGGCGAAAGCGGCGGTACTCGCGCAGCGTGCAGAAGTGCGACGATCCCAACGCTCCACGCCTGACGGATGGCGAACGCAGACGGTCGATGCGCTCACGCAGCCAGCCGCCGTTCCTGAGCAGGCTGTGCAGTCCGAGCGTGGTCACAAGTAAGGTGAATGCCAGCATTGCACCGAACAGGAACAGGCGCATCGGGTTCACATCGCGCGGCGCACCGACCACAAATTCGATGACCGGACTTGCGTTCCCGCGTTCGCGCTGAACCGCACTGTCACCAACCAGAGTCAGATAGAGTGCGGCAACGCTGAGCAGGATCACTGTGTAGGTCACAATCAGCAGAGCACGCTGCAATGCAGACGGTTTCGCGCCTTCATCGCTGGTGCGGCGGATGCCCGCACCCAGTGCCGCCGTCGTGACCAGCAGCAGGATCGGCGTGCTGCACGCCAGCGGCACAAGCAGCGTGGTCAGCGCATCGCGTCCGTCGGTGAACAGCCAGTGGATCATCGGCGCTCTTCCTGACGACGGGCGCGCCGCCCAACCCACCAGCCAACCACTGCGATCACCAGCATTGTCAGATACGCGCCTTCACCCGGCGACCAGCCCAACACGCGCCCCAGCGCTGCACCTGCCAAGACTGCCGTCACGAACGCGAACAACCCAATACAGATATGCATTTCGCCTCCTCAACGTGAGAAAAACTCGTCGGGATCAATCTCATTGCCAGCTTCGACTTCCGGTTTCGGCTCTTTGCGCAGCGGTCGCCAGTCGATGCCGCGCTCGTCAAGCATGTCCGCGAAGTGCTGCGCCGCGACCTGGCGAAACAGACGGTCGTGTCCCTTCGTCGCGTTGTTGTAAACCGGCAGTCGATCCGCCGTCGATGGCGCTGTGCCGGGCAGCACAACGTGCGTGTGCAGGTGTTCCTGCGGCGGCTCACCGTCTTTTCCTTTGGTCTTCGCACTGTGCATCAGGTAGCTGTATTCGGGCACATCGAAGCCGCGCTCGGTGTAGTAGTCCTCGACCACGCGCTCGGTCAGTTCGTAGAGCAATTCGCGGCGCTGACTGACCGGAACGAGTTCCATCAGGTCGGGCGCAGGGGAGATCACCCATGTCCAGGCGAGGACATGCTTGCTTTGCAGCGCATCGCAGTTCTTGAAGATTTCCCCGTGCGACAAACCCATGCCGCGATCCTGCCAGCGCTCAAAGGTATGCGCCTTTGCGAGGTGGTTGTTCCGTTTGTCCCTGAACTGCAAATATTTCAAAACCGCCTTGAGCGCCTGTCGTCCTGTACCCCGCCCGGTACGCTTGGGACCTTTGTAGGCAAAATCGACCACGACGATGGCTTTGCTCATGACTACTCATCCTTCAGATCGCGGATCGCTTCGATCTGAGCTAGGAGTGCCGCCCCGTCTCGCTTAGCGGCGACAATCGCATCGTCAATGGCGGTGTCGTCGGCGAGGATGGTGGCGAGGAGGTAGACTAGGACATTCATCTGAAAGACGAGCGAGCGCTCCAGGCGATCCAGCCGAAGCTGAAGCGACTTCTGAAAGTGGCGGCGGCTGCCGACCGCATCGACCTGTTCATCGAGGAACTGGCGGATCGCCTCGCGGATCAGGTGCGACTCGGTGATGTCGCGCCCGTGTTTGGCGGCGATCTGAGTAAGCAGCGCGTGCATCTCCTCGGACATGGCGATGCTGCGCTTGATGTTCTTCTGAGGCATGTGAAGCACTCCGCACAATCAGCTCTTCTCTATTGTGCGAAACAGCGATGTTCAAAGACCCGGAATCGTCCAGTTTATGGTTGGGAGGATTCCGGTTGCCGAATGGAGGATTCCGGCAGTCGATCCCAACATGAATGACGAAACGCCAACTATCAGCTAAAATATGCAATTTTGAAGATGGTTTGCGTGATTGAGAGTTGCGGCGAATGGCGAACGGCTCAACCTTAGAAAACACGATGTGGGCGGCGGCAGACAAGCTGCGCGGACATCTGGATGCGGCAGATTACAAGCATATCGTGCTTGGATTGATTTTCCTGAAATATATTTCTGATGCGTTTCAGGAACTCTATGATCGTCTTGCTCAGGAACCCTACGCCGACCCGGAAGACCGTGACGAATACATGGCAAACCGCATCTTCTGGGTGCCAAAAGAGGCGCGTTGGTCGCTGCTTCAGGCGAACGCGAAGTCACCAGAGATTGGCATCCTGATCGATAGTGCGATGGCGGCTATCGAGCGTGACAATCCGTCGCTCAAAGGGGTACTGCCGCAGGACTATGGGCGTGCCGATCTGGATAAGCGGCGGCTAGGTGAACTCATTGACCTGATCGGCACGATCACGCTGGGCGACGCGGGCAGCCGTTCGCAGGACATCCTCGGTCGAGTATATGAATACTTCCTTGGTCAATTTGCGACTGCCGAAGGCAAAAAGGGTGGGCAGTTCTACACACCATCATCGGTGGTGAGGCTGCTGGTCGAGATGCTGGAGCCATACCGGGGGCGTGTGTACGACCCGTGCTGTGGCAGCGGCGGGATGTTCGTGCAGTCTGAGAAGTTTATCACCGCGCACGGCGGTAACGTGGGCGATATTTCCGTGTTCGGGCAGGAGAGCAACCCAACGACCTGGCGCTTGTGCCGGATGAACCTTGCCATTCGCGGTATCGACTCGAACCTGGGGTCTCATGCCGCCGACACGTTTCACACCAATCTGCACCGGGACCTGCGCGCCGATTTCATTCTTGCCAACCCGCCATTCAACATGAGCGACTGGGGCGGTGCATTGCTTGGTGATGACCAACGCTGGCGCTTCGGTTTACCACCTACCGGGAATGCCAACTATGCTTGGGTGCAGCACATCATCGCCCACATGAGCGCGAGTGGACGGGCGGGCTTTGTGCTGTCGAATGGCTCGATGAGCAGTAACACGTCCAATGAAGGCGCGATCCGCCGCGCCATCGTGGAAGCCGATCTGGTAGATTGCATGGTCGCACTGCCGCCACAGTTGTTCTACAACACACAGATTCCCGCGTGCCTGTGGTTTCTGAACAACCGCAAGCCTACGCACCGCCACGGACAAACGCTGTTCATCGACGCGCGCAATATGGGCGTGCTGATCAACCGTACCCTACGAGATCTGACCGACGGGGAGATTACGCGCATTGCGGTCACATATCATGCTTGGCGGACAGGCGAAGGTGAGTATCAAGACATCCCCGGCTTCTGCAAAAGCGCGAGTCTGGATGAGATCGCCGAGCATGGCTATGTGCTGACGCCGGGGCGTTATGTTGGCGCGGCGGATGTGCAGGATGACGGCGAGCCGTTCGCCGAGAAGATGGAGAGGCTGACCGCAACGCTGCGCGACCAGTTCGCCGAGGGCGAGCGGCTGCAAAAGGTGATTGAGGAGAACCTACGGCGGTTGGGTTTATAGCCAAAAAGGACGGTCGCCTTTCAATTGATTTGGACGAATATCGCGCAGAAGAAACCCGGCAATCTTATCGCTGGCGTGCGTACTCACTGGAAGTCGTGGCGGTCTTACTGAACCGTAATGCAGGAGCGTAAGACTAACCACAGAAAGCAGTGCTTGGTTCAGGGTCAACGAGCTTCGATTGCGAATCTTGAGCGGCTGCGCGGTCGTTTTGGGGACATTCTTGAACGCTGGCGGCGGGGATGTCACGATGAACGCGGTCTCGTCATCCACGTAGAAAATCGTCTGTTTGGATGCTTGGTCGATTTTTCCCTGCGCCTGCCGATACATGCGCGGCGTGCCAGATTTGGTCACTTCAATAGG
>JACSRG010000432.1 GCA_014879865.1 Anaerolinea sp. | reverse complement strand
CCTGTGCTACGATCTGCCCGACGGGCGCGACTGGACGCCGGCACTTCGCTTGCAAGTGGACGATGGCGCGATGCTTACCGCCAATGGGTGGGGCGTCGATACGCTGCCAATGCCAGAAGATACACGGCGCTGCTCGTCATACTCCTTCTATGCGCCTTATATCTATGCGGAAAGCACGTTCACGTTGAGCTTCACGCGGCTGTCCACCTCCGCCAGCTACACGCCGGAACGCGCGGAGCAGTTCAAGGAGATGCTCGCCGCGCAGGGTGTGGAAGTCAACATCCTAGAGGCGACCGGCGAGGGCTTCAACTATGAGATCACCAGTCAGCCGGATGGCGATGTTGGCGCGCTGATTCAAGCGGCGATGGACGAAGCGTTCCAAGACCACTTTGAAGGCGAATGGGTGTTCACCGTGCCAATCCCGGCACTGGAACGATAGTACATTTATTGCGCTGGTGGCGGAGGGACGCCCTTCTGGGCGTCCACCGTGTTCGCCAGCTCATCGACATGGATGAAAGCCTCCTTCGGGAGGCTGTTTTCGTCGCCCGACACCTTAGGCTCAGGGTTTCGCCAAACCCTTGACGATGCTCTCTACGTTGACAACTTTGATGCCAAGTGCGTGCAAGTGTCGGGAGATCTTGTTATTGCCTCCAATGACGACGACGGTTGATCCTGCTTGCCGGATATGGTCGCAGACAGCCGCAAAATGCCCGTCGTTCGTGAAAAGGAAGTAGGTAGCCGCCGCTCGTTTCTCAAGCATAACCGCCACGTCCATCGCCAATCTGAAATCGGCAGCGTTCTTGCAAACCCGTTTCTGTTGCACGAGGGTAACGCCGAGTGCAGTTAATGCTTTACAGTGCGCGGACAAAGGGGGCTGCTGCCAGTCGCCATAGGCGTTGATGCTCGGTAATGCGCCGTAACGTTGACAGAAGCGAATGACGGCTTCGGTATGCTGGAATTGAACGTTGTCACCGTCAATCAAGAGGCAGTTGAGGAATGAGACATGCTTCATATATCATCCTTCCATGAAATGGAACAACCAAAAGGTCAATGGAAGGATCGCAGCGTGCAGTGTTTGGGCTCATCTGCTGGCTACCGGTTCTGTCCGATAGGCACGTTGGCGATACTTATAACCTGTAGGGGTTCTTTCAACACCCAACAGTCTCAAGGCAAACTCCACAAATGATGGGTTGTGGAGCATATCCGAGCGCCGGATATGGAGGTAGAGGTCTGATTTTGCCTTGAGTAACACAGTCCCACAGGGCTGGTGTGCGCCTGTAAGAGAGAGAATGTTGCCATTCTCTACATGAGCTTACCTACTACCACTATAAATACTCGGCGGCTAAAACGCAAGTGGATCGTCGGAGTCGTCCGCGTCCAAACCGAGGGCGTCGCTCATGAGCAGCGCACCCTCGTTCGCCTGCGGTAACTTGCTCAAGTAGCGTTCGGTGACAGAAACATTCGTGTGACGCAGCAGGCGGCTGATCTTCTCTATCGGCACGCCCGCGTGTTGCAGTGTCCCGGCGACCGAACGGCGTAGATCGTGCGGCGTGATGTGACCGATCTGCGCGTCTGCCGACGCCGCATCGATGATCGTCCAGATGCCCCCCGGCGTCAGCCCGAAGCGGCTGATGCGTCCGCCTTTCCAGATGCGCCGTACCAGCGGGCTTGATCCGACCGGCTGATGATCGCTGGCACTCACCGCGTTTGACCAGCGTTGCAGCGCTACCATGACCGCCTTCGGCACGTCGATATACGCGACCTTTCGCCCCTTGCCATGCACCCGCAGCACGACGCGGTTGTTCTGGAAGGAAACGTCGTCCCAGCGTGCCAGCGCCAATTCTTCGCGGCGCAGCGCCATCGTACACAGCATCGTCATCAGCACGTTGTTGCGCAGCAGTTGATTATCACTGGTTGCAATGTGCCGCCCCGACGCCATCAGCAGGCGAATCTGGTCGGTAGACAGCCATGTCCCCGGTCGCTGACCTTCCTCGGCGCGCGGCAGCTTGACGCGGCTCATCGTCGCCGGAACGTAATCGTCGAGCCACCCTGCCTCTGCCAGCAGCCCTGCCAGCGTGAGGATCGCGGCACGCGCTTGCATCAACGCCTGCTTGCCCTGCCCCCGGCTCAACAGCAAACCGAGCCACGCGCGGAGCTGCGTCGCGCTTAAGCTGGCGCGCAGCGTACCGATGGGCAGCGCGCACATCCGCGTGATGCGCAGCGCGCCGTGTGTCGGTTTCATCCCGGCGACATCGACCAAGAATTGATCGACCCAGCGGAAGTAGGCGCGATGCGTATGCCTGCTCCCTGCTTGACCGGGCAGCACCATCGCGAAATTGAAGGTCATGCCCTCTACGCCGGGAACAATATCCTGCGGAAGTGGTTGTCGCTGTAAGTTGCTCATAGCGCCTGATTATAAGCGAAAGCGGGCAGAATCACATACGCTCTAGGCGATAATCTTGAGTTTCCGTTATAATTTTAGACAGGATCAAAATCATATAAAAGTCAGCAAACGCGATGCATATTGATGTAATCGATCACGCGCTCCAAACTCTGATTGATCTCGAAACAGCACCCGACGAGGCGACATGGCAGCGCGCGCGTGAATATCTACGTTCTGTTCAAGGCTACGTTCAATCGACCGGGACATCTCTGCAGCAATTCTATCGCATCTTCCAAGAGAGCAGCATCGCGCAAAGCCTGACGGAATTCGACGGCACAATCTACCAAGTGAACCGGAAAGCCCTCGAGATCATGGGCTACGAGTTTGGCGAGGTGGTCGGGCGAACACTTGGCGAACTCGGCGGCTACGTCGAAACGGAACAGCGCGACCAGCTCTTGGCGATGTTCAAACGCGATGGGCGCGTGCGCGATCAAGAAGTGCGGATGCGGACGAAATCGGGCGACATCCGCGATTTGATGATGAACTGGGATACCTTCAGCTTCGAATCGCGCGAGTTGATCTTCGCCACGTTCTATGACATCACCGAACGCAAACAGCGCGAACAGAATATGCGCCGCCTGCACGCTGCCGCCGAACGTCAAGCGCAGGAGTTAGCGCTGCTGCACGAAGTCCGCACGGTGCTGGCGCGCAGCGTCGATTTGCCAACGCTGATCCGTGCCGTCGTCGAGGGTATTGTCGAGACGTTCGGCTATACGCTCGTCAGCCTATACCTGATCGAAGGGGATACGCTCGTCTTGCAGCACCATTACGGCTACGATATCGTCCTGCCGCGCATCCCGCTGACAACCGGGGTCATGGCGCGCAGCGTGCGCACCCGCCAGCCGATCTTGCTGGAAGACGTGAACACCGATCCCGAATTTCTCAATACCGTCCCCGGCATTACGTCCGAAGTGTGTGTGCCGCTGTTCGTCAACGGCGATGTCGTCGGCGTACTCAACGTCGAGTCGGTGGATGCCGTAGCGCTCAACGCCGCCGATCTGCGGCTGATGATCGCGCTGAGCGAACACATCAGTCTTGCAATTCAACGAGCGCGTCTGTATACCAGCCTTGCCGAAAGCGAGCGGCGCGAACGCGAACAGCGCCTCTTTGCGGAAGCGCTGCGCGACACCGCGTCCGGTTTGAACGCTACGCTCGACCTTGAACGGATGCTCGATCTGGTCATCAAACAGATGCGGCATGTCCTGCCGCCGTTTCAAGGCGTGCGGGTCGTCTTCATGCGTGGTGGTGAGCTGCGAGTCGTCAGCAGTCGGGGCTACCCGACTGGAGCGTTTGACAATGCCACCTTGCTCGAACGAATTGACTGCGTGCGCGCGACGATGGACAGCCGCGCGCTCTGCCTGTTCACCGACTGCTGGGAACAACCGGGCAGACTCGAAGGCACGCCGATGAGCTGGGTACGCGCGATCATCGGCGCGCCGATCACCTTCAATGATCGCGCCATCGGCATGATCTTCCTCGATAGTGGCACGCCGAATGTCTTCACGCAGAAGCACGCCGAGCAGCTTCGCGCTTTCGCTGATCAGGCGGGGATCGCCATTCAAAAAGCGCAGTTGTACAAGCGCCTGCGTCGCCAGACGCGGATGCGGATGCAGCAGGCGATGGAGTACGAACGCCGGGTGAACGAATCGCGCGCGCAGTTCGGGATCGCGGTATCGCACGAATTCCGCACGCCGCTGACTACGATCCAGACCTCCGCCGACCTGATCCGCTTATACGACAGCCGCCTACCCCTTGACCGGCGCAAAGACCTGCTCAACAAGATCGGCGTGCAGGTCAAACACCTGACGCACCTGCTCGACGACATCATGCTGTTGAGCAAATCCGACCTGATCGGGATGCAGTTGAATCTCGTCCCGATGGATCTCGATCAATTCTGTGCCGACATCGCCGCCGAAATCCAGTGGATCGCCGGGAACAAGCACCGGCTGTTCTTCGTCGGCGATGGTCGCTGTCAGAATGCCTACCTCGACGAAGACCTGACGCGCCGCATCCTGATCAACCTGCTGACCAATGCCGTCAAGTACTCACCGGAAGGCGGCAAAGTGTTGTTCTCGCTGCGCCGTGAAAACGAAGACGCCGTGATCGAAATCGCCGATCACGGCATCGGCATCCCTGAAAGCGACATTCCGCGCCTGTTTGAAGCATTCCATCGCGCGGGGAACGTCGGCGCGATTCCGGGGACGGGGCTGGGGCTGCCGCTGGTCAAGCAGGCGGTTGAACTGCAAAAGGGCGAGATTCACATCGTCAGCCAAGAGGGCGTCGGTTCGACCTTCACCGTCCGGCTGCCGATGAATCCGACTTAAGTCTGAGCCTATCTCCATCTTACGCGCTTTGTGTTCCGACACATCCCGGCGTATCCTGTAGATGGGCAAGTGTAAGTCCGGTGCAAGCGCCTTTTGTCGGGGGGATAGCTCATGAACGAACAAACGATCCGTCAAGCGGCAGAACGGTTCTTTTCGCTGATCAGTGGGGATGCCGCCAGTTACGCTGACCAACTCGCGCCGCTCGTGCGTTTAGAAGATGCGGACGGCATGATCTACAACGGACGCGACAGCGTCATAACCTATAACGCCGCGTGGCTCTCTGCGTACCAGTCGATCAAGTTCACGGTTGATCGGATCACGATTTCACATGATCAAGCAGCTTTGCGCTGGAAAGCAAAAGGCGTCACCTGCACCGGACACCGTGCCGTTTTCGGCGGGATCACCATTCTGCGGTTTGACCCCGCCGGTCGCATCCGTGCCATTCGCCAGTACCAGACTCAGGTCTTGGCACAGAGCGCGTAACCAACACTCGTTCACGTAGGGGCTTTGTAACCCCACCCCCGACCCCTCCCCCGAATTCGGGGGAGG
>JACSRG010000297.1 GCA_014879865.1 Anaerolinea sp. | reverse complement strand
GAAGGCAATGGCGAACGACATGCGCCCGGATCAGGTGGTGCTGATCGTCGCGCCGCCGCACCTGATTGAAAAGTGGAAACGGGAACTCGCCAGCATCGCGCCGAAAGCTGTCATCGAACGGCTGGATCGCCACGAATCGATTAAGGAATTTATGCTGCGCGCCGAAACGTTGCCCGTGCATGTGCCGAAGATCGGGCTGATCAAGCGCGACCTGACCAAGCTCGGTTGCGCGTGGGAGCCATCCGTCATGTGGCGGACGGAAGCGGTTGCGCTGTGGCGGCACGGCGCACCTGTTCCGGATGGGTATTTGCCGACTCAACGCATTCGGCGGGAGCGTGTGCCGAAGTGCCCACACTGCGGAAATGCCGTCATGCAGGAAAAGAAGGGCGTGAGCGCGCCCGCGTCGCTGTCGTGGCTCGAAGGTGGCAAACGGTCATGTGCAGTGTGCAATGCACCGCTCTGGCGTGAAAGCCGGGATCGCGGTTCGCAGCCGAAGCCCGGCGAGAAGTACGCGACCAAGAATCCACGTTACCGCCTCGATGAATACCTCAAACGCATGTTCCCGGATCGCGTGTATCTGCTCATTTGGGACGAGGTGCATGAGGCGCAGCACGGCGACACGGGCAACGGCGAAGCGTTTTCGCGCATGGCAGGTTTAGCAAAAAAGGTCTTGGCGATGACCGGCACACCGTTCAACGGACGCGCCTCGTCAATCTTCAACCTTGAGTACGCGCTGAATCCCCGTGTCCGCGAGCGTTACAACTGGGGCGGTGCAAAGCGCTTCAGCCGGAAACAGCGTGGGACACGGAGTTTCCAAGAAGTGGTGAGCGAAGGCGCAAATCAGCGCGGTCGCGCCGAATCACGTTGGGTTGCCGATATGGGAGTGAGGGAGCAGGTCGTTGAAGAGCGTCCCTCCTATGACCGCGACACGGGCGCATACACGGGAACATCGACGTACGAGCGACCTTACGAGGAGGCTCCCGGAATTTCCCCACTCCTCGTCTCGGAAGTGCTGGATCATGCGATCTTTTTCAGCTTGGGCGATTTAGGAAAAGCCTTGCCCCAGTACGAGGAAATCGCGCTCCCGGTCGAACTCGACGCGGACGTGTACGCCGAGTATGACCGTACCCGCCAGCGCTTGAAGGATTACTTGATCCAGCGCCGATGGGAGGGCGATACGACGTTTCGCGGATCATATCTTCAATGGTCGATGGGCTGGGTGAATGCTCCGTTCCGTCCGTATGAAGTGATCCACAACCTCAAGCACCCGATCACCGGGGCGAAAGAGCCGTATACCGTCGCCAGCATCCCCAGCTACGGCGAGGACCGCATTTTCGCCAAAGAGCAGGCGCTTATCGACCTCGTGCGCGACGAACTCGCGGCGGATCGCCCCTGCGTGATCTACTTCCGCCAGACGGCAACCCGTGACATTCAGCCTCGCCTAGACGAGCTAATCCGCGAACATATCCCGCTGGCACGCACTTTCATCCTCGCCAACACCGTCGATGCCGAACGGCGCGAAGCAGTGATCGAACGCGAGATCGCCAAAGGGACAAATGTGGTGCTGTGCAACCCTGAGTTGGTCAAGACCGGCCTCGACCTCATCCACTTCCCGACGCTGATTTTCTTCGAGATCGTATTCAACCTCTCAACGATGATGCAAGCGGCAGCCCGCTCGTACCGCCTCAACCAGACGCACGCGCACTGCAAGGTGTACTACCTGTTCGCTGAGGGGACGATGGAGCAGACCGCCGTGCAGCTCATGAGCCGCAAACAGCGCGCTGCAAAACTCTTGGCCGGCGATATTGGGCTGACCGGGCTGGATGCGCTGACGGAGGGCGAGGGTGGTTTCGAGGAGGCACTGCTGGAAGTCATCGGGCGCGACGAGACGCTGCTTGATCCCACCGAATTGTTCAAAGCGGAAGCGAAGGTTGGCGAAATCGATCAGGAAGACGCCGCGTACTGGAACGTTGAAGAGGTGACGCTGCGCATCGCAGATGTATCGGTTGATGAACCCGATGCACTCATTTCGGCGGCGTTGGAACTGGGCGCGACGATCACGCCCATCGATGAGCCTACGCCTGAACCAGTCATCGAGGCGCTTGAACAGTCTGATCCGCGTCCGGTCGAAACGGTAATGGCGTATCTGGAGACCGTCCACCTGATCACGGATGAGCGGGAATGGGCGAAGCGCCGGGAGGAACTGCTCACCATGCTGGACGGCTGCACAGTGGATGTACTCGCCGTGTGGCTGACCGAACAGCGCATCGTCTTTCCGGGCTTTGAGCAAGAAGTCGCTGGGAAACTCGTCGCCTTGGCGAGCGCGCAGCCCGACTCCTCGCCTGCACTGCACCTCATCACACCGTCTCGTGTGCCAGCCGCGCCGAAGCGGGAGCGCAAACCAGCGCGTGAACCACTGGTGTTTCCCCAACGTGAAGCCGTCCCCGAACCAGCCTTCACTCAACAGATGGCGCTGTTCTGATGCCATGCACGACATGGAGCAGCGTCAAGCCTTCTTCGACGCGCTGTTCACCCGATGTGCCGACTACGCTGATGCCTGTCTCACGCTCACCGCCATCCATCCCGACGGCAAACACCCGACCCCCTCACGACACATCCGACTCGACGATGAACCTGCGCTGCATGACGCATTCGCTCGGCTCGACCACGCCAACGCGCTCGGCTGGGGTGCATACTTCGCGGTTGGGCTGCGTCGTCCCGGATTGACCCGGTGGAAACGAGGCGGTGCGGCAGATGTGGTCGCGCTGCCGGCATTGTTCGTCGATGTGGATGATCCGTCGGTCGAAGCACTGGCACGGCTGCGATGCGCCTGTCCAGTGCCGTCGTGCATCGTGGCGAGCGGTGGCGGGTATCACGCCTACTGGTGCCTAGACGAACCGACGACCGACCTGAACACCGCGCGGTTGCTTCTGCGTGGGCTGGCAGCGGCATTCGGCGGCGACAAACTGAGCGTCGCTCAGAGCCTCCGCGTCGTCGGTTCGGTGAATACCAAGCCATCGCGTGGCAATGCGCTGTGCCGTTTGGTTGAACTGCACGATCGGCGCTGCTGCATCAACGACTTTACCGCCTATCTTCCCCGTCCAGCGCCGCGACCGACACGCCAACACAGTCATTCAGCTGCACCTTATGTGCCGAATGCCAACCTGATCGCCCAAGTCACACACGCGCTTATGCAGCGCGGCGGTAGGCTTCGCGGTGAGTGGGTGAACGGCGCATGTCCGTTTCCAGAACATCACAAGCACGGCGACCGACAGCCCTCCTTCGGGTTCAACACGCGCAGTGGCTATGGCTTTTGCCATGTGTGCGGGTCGCTTCTGCTGAAAGACCTGTGTCCGGCGCTGGGAATACCAGCCTTCGAGCAACGACGAAAGGGGGTGATGCCCGCCCGCCAATTCACTGCTTTACCCATCGTTTGTATCTGATGAAAGGAACTGCCATGTCCAAGAAACCCGTACAGAAGCCGCCGACCGTCATCACGCTGACGCTGCCTGAAAGCGACAGCGACTCCCGTGACGGCACACTGCTCATTCAGCGCGGCGATCTCGCGCACCTCAACCGCTTCACGTACACCCGCGTCGCTGACCTGACCGAGATCATCGCGGAAGCCCTGATCGCATTGTCCGCCGTCGAAGCTGACCCGCCGGTGATCGCTGAAGCGCCCACCGCGCCGCCCGTCTCTGCCAGGAAATCCGTATCGCCGCCCGCCGAACCGACCGTCGATATTCCGCTGAAAAAGGGAAAGAAGACGATCAAGATCAGCCACCTCAAGCTCACGGGCGGGGAGACCGATGCCGCCGCCTACCGCCAGGCGGTGCAGCTCGCGGCCATCCTCATCGACGGCAAGCTGTGGGACGGCGACACGCCGATCCGCATCGACGACGTATACGCGCTGGCGAAAAAGATGAAGCACCTGACCGCCCGCGATATGCCGCTGTTCTCGCTGACTGACTTCGTGCAGGTCGGCGCAGTCGAGCCAGAACCCGTTGCCGATGAGACGGACGAGATGCCCACCATCGATGACGAAGACGATGAACCACTGACGCTCACTCCACCTGTTGACATCGCTCATTCCGCCAACGGATACCACGCCAATGGTGCATCTGCCCAAACTGCTCTGCTTTAGTTTGCTCAATCAGAAAAGGACTTCACTATCATGACCGACCAGAATGTGACCCCGAACCAACCCGCCCGCGTGTTCAAAATCGGTGCAACACGCATTGTCGAGGATGCGTCGATGTCCTCCCTCGACAATAACGCGATCCGCGACCTGCTCAAGACGAGCTACCCGGAGATTGCCAACGCGACCATCCGCGAGCGCGACGAGAACGGCTTGCGCGTTGTTGAGTTTTTGCCGCAGCCTGGGCGCAAGGGCTAAGCGAGATGAGCGGCACAACGATAGGGTTAGATGAACTGCGAACCTGCATTCTGTCCGCCGCGCCGCTCGAACTGAAGGGGATGGGGCTGCTGCGCGAGCAGCCCCGTCTCATCGCCGGATTCGCCAGCGTGCCACGCGCACAGATCGTCGAAGCCGTGACCGAGATCGTCGCCTACACCGAACGCTGTGCAGCGGCGGCGCGAAGTCTGGCAAATCTCACGCCTGTTCCGCTCATGAATGCCATTGTGTGGGAATTCGGCATATGAACCAACTCACCGAAATGTACGACCAGCTTTCGGTTGCGCTCACGGACGATTCGCTCCTCCTGCTCGCGTCAGCCGTTGCCACCTTCGATCCGTACTGGAGCGAGTTCGACGACGGTTACAACGACGATGAGGACAATCCACTGCACATCGCGCTGGCGGTGACGCGCGGCGCGTTCCCCGACATCTACGCCGAAACAATCGAGCGGATACGCGCGGGCGCAACGTACCAGGAGATGGATCGCCTGATCTGCAAGTCAATCACCGCGAAGGGTATTCCGATGGATAACCTGGAGACGATGAGCTGGGGTATTCCGCTCGTCTCGTTCGGTGTCGATCTGGAAGACCCAGAGTTTTACGCCGTACACAGCGCCGCGCTGCCCGCGCTCGTCCCGTTCGGAGTCGATATTCCCGAAAGCGAGACGTACAGCATCGATGTTCCGGAATGTATCTACGCCGCCGGGCGCGCGATCGCTGCCAGCCTGCACGAACAGGATGACCCAAGGCTCAGGCAGGTTGGGTGGCTGTACGCATGGCTGTTCGGCTGCTCCGGTAACAGTTTGTGCGACCTGACGATCGACGACCTCTATGAACTTCAGCCGCTCTCGTGGTCGCCGGACGACATCGCTTTCGCCGTCGAGATGATCGAAGAAGCCGACGGCATCATGGCAGA
>JACSRG010000610.1 GCA_014879865.1 Anaerolinea sp. | reverse complement strand
TGGTCGGTGAAGAGCACGGCAGCATCGGTCAACGCCGGGCTGGACATCGAAATGCCGGGTCCGGGCATCTGGCGCGGCGCAAAGCTGCTCGCGGCGGTCAAGAACGGCGAGGTCACCGAAAGCAAGCTCGACGAGAGCATTCGCCGCCTGCTGATCCTGCTCGGCAAGGTTGGCAAGTTCGATCACCCGGAAGAAGCGCCGGAACGCGCGGTCGATCTGCCGGAACATCGCGCGCTGATCCGCAAGGCGGCGGGCGAGGGAATCGTGCTGCTCAAGAATGCAGGCGGTGTGCTGCCGCTTCAGCGCGAGTCGCTGCGCAAAGTCGCGTTGATCGGCCCGAATGCGAAAGTCGCACGCATCATGGGCGGGGGTAGTTCGGAAGTCAACGCGCATTATCGCGTGTCGCCCTTTGACGGGATCAGCGCGGCGCTGCCCGATGACGTGACAATCGGCTTTGAGGAAGGCTGTGACATCTACAAGCTGCTGCCGACGGCGGTCGGGACACGCTTCATGGCGGGCAAATCGGGCGGCGAGCCGGGTCTGCTGGTCGAGTATTTCAACGCCGGGACGCCGCGCGGTGCAGCGGTGGTGACGCAAGTCCACCGCAGTGCCAGCGAATTCATCTGGTTCGGCACGCTGCCGGGCGGGGTGAACGCCGCTGATTTCTCTGTTCGCGTGACCGGGCGCTTCGTCCCCGAAAGTGGCGGCGCGACCACGCTAAGCCTGACCAGCGTGGGCGCGAGTCGTCTGAACATCGACGGCGAAATGGTCATCGATAATTGGACGGAGTGGCGTGTCGGCAAGGATCAGAATTACTTCGGCATGGGGTCGGACGAACAGCGCTTTGCGCTCGAACTCGCTGGCGGAGAAGAATGTTTGATTGAGGTCGAATACCATAAATCTGAGCAGCATCCGCTCCCGGCGCTGCGCCTCGGCGTGCTCGATCCGCAGCCAGTGGACGGGATCGAACGCGCCGTCAAACTGGCGGCAGAATCGGATGTGGCGCTGATCTTCGCCGGCATGAGCGGCGAGTGGGACTCGGAAGGCTTCGACCGATCCGATCTGGAACTGCCGCGCGCCCAGAACGAACTGATCCGGCAGGTGGCTGCTGCCAATCCGAACACAGTCGTCGTCTTGAACACCGGTTCGGCGGTGACGATGCCGTGGCTCGATCAAGTGGCGGCGGTGCTGCACGCAGGCTATCCCGGTCAGGAAGCGGGTAATGCCATCGCCGATGTGCTGTTCGGCGACGTGAATCCGTCGGGCAAGCTCTCGCAGACCTACCCGGTGCGTTTGGAAGATACGCCTGCATATCTCAACTTCCCCGGTGAGAACGGCAATGTGCTGTATGGAGAGCGCATTTTCGTCGGCTACCGCCACTATGACACGCGCAAGATCGAACCACTGTTCCCGTTCGGCTACGGGCTGTCGTACACGACGTTCGCCTACGAAAACTTGCGTCTCAGCACCACATCCCTGTCAGCAGGTGAAGCGCTTCGTGTGTCGGTCGATGTCGTCAACACGGGCGCGCGGGCAGGGCAGGAAATCGTTCAGGTCTACGTGCGGGATCTGGAAGCGCGGTTGACACGCCCTGACAAAGAACTCAAGGCGTTTGCTAAAGTCGCGCTCGAACCCGGTGAACGCAAAACCGTGACACTGGTACTCGCGCGCGAGGCGTTCGCCTTTTTCGATGACAAGGCACGCCAGTGGACGGCGGAAGACGGAGAGTTTGATGTGCTGGTTGGCGCGTCGTCGCGCGATATTCGTGCTGCCGCACGGGTCGAATTGACCGAAACGCAGCGCTGGTTCAGGTAAAGTAGGGGCAAGGCGCGCCTTGCTCCCACACGCAGACTTCCGACGACTTTTGAGTACAACCACAAAGATCATGACGGCAGCGCCCCAACGATCGACAAGAATTGTTGGGGCGTTTTGTTGTAACGGTCGAAAAAATGCTGCGGCATGGATTAGTTCCGCAGTACTCAGTGATTTCCTAAAAGCGTTAATTTTCCGCATCCTGCCTTCGTTTCAATACGTGTTCATGGAGAAGTTAATGGATTTTTCAGTATAATTTTTTGTTACAGCTTCACGTTTAATTTATTGAGGCAGCAGTTCCGTCCAAATCACCAACAGGTCGTGATGTTTGCGGGTCTGCACTGTCGTCGCATCCGCGCAAAGGTTTCGGTTATGCTTCGTACTCGCATTCATGTCTCATTCACTGCTCGCCTGTTCATCCTCATCATGGCGTTTGTCCTCAGCCTCAGCTTGATCCCGGCTCAGCCCGTTCACGCCGCTGCCATCACGGTGAATACGAACCTCGATGTGGTTGCGGTCAATGGTCTCTGTTCGCTGCGCGAAGCTGTCGCCAATGCGAACAACGACGCGGCAACCAATGCGGATTGCACCGCCGGTTCTGGCGCGGATACGATTACGTTCAACTTCGCCGGGACGGTTACCCTCGGCGGCACCGAGATTTCGGTCACCAGCGCGATCACCATTGATGAAGGCGCAGGGAACGTTACCATCAGCGGCAATAATGCAAGCCGCGTGTTTAATGTTTCCGGCAGCGGCGCGCTAACCCTCAATGGGTTGACCATCCAGAACGGCAGCGCCACGGCGGCGGGCGGCTGTATCGTCGTGGGCAACAACACCAGCCTGACATTCAACAACGGGACGCTGCAAAACTGCGCGACGACCAACAGCGGCGGCGCTGTCGGCATCGTCAGCGGCACGACCAGCATCACGATCACCAACAGCACCCTACAAAACAATACCGCCGGCATCAACGGCGGAGCGATTTCACAACCCGGCTCAACATCCAACCTCTCGATCAGCAATTCCACCTTCTCCGGCAATCGCTCTGGCAGTATCGGCAGCGCTCAGGGCGGCGCGATTATTTATTTAACCAACACTACTGGTTCTTTCAGTATCACGAACAGCACGTTCGACAGTAATCTAGCGCAGAGTGTCGCCACCCTGTCGCGTGGTGGAGCGATTTACTTTTCAGCCAGCAGCGGCATAACCGGCACGATCAGCGGCTCGACCTTTAGCAATAATCAGGCGTTCAACGCGTCAACGGAGAATAATGGCGGCGCGATTTACAAAAACGGCATCGGTGCGCTGAGCATCAGCAGCAGCGTCTTCACCGGCAACAGCAGCGCGTCGCTAGGCGGTGCATTCTACAGTAATCAGGGATTGCTGACTATCACCGGCAGTCGCATCGAGTCCAACACCGCCGCCAGTGGCGGAGCTTACTATACTGTCAGCGGCAGCAGCAGCGGCGGCGATTCGCTGACCGGATCGTGCATCGTCAACAACAGCGATACGGCGATCGTCGATATTGAAGTTGGCAGCGACATGACGGCGACCGGCAACTGGTGGGGGACAAGCTGGGGTCCGCAGATCACCGAGGTGGGCGGCGGGAGTGCCATCAGCGGCGGCGACAGCATCGTCGGGGATGGTGTAGCAGCGGCGGATAGTGAAGCTGATGTGAATGTCGGTTTGACCAGCGCAGGCAGCGCTGACGGCAGCAGCGTCCCGACGGGTGATTGGCTGGCGAGCGCGCCAATCATCAACAGCGTAGCCTGCGCCAGCGTTTCGTGGACTCCACCGGGGGAGACCGCCTCCGATGTGATGATCAGCCCGGCGGCGTTCAACGTCAGCGAAGGCGCGAATGCGAACTACACGATCACGCGGACGGGCAGCACCACCAGCGCGCTCACCGTCACGTTCAACATCACGCAGGGCACAGGCACGGTCAACGCGGATTACACCCTCACTCCCGCCAGCGGGTTGATCAGTGCGCAGAGCGGGAACAACGTCGCTGTGACGATCCCGGCGGGCAGCGCGACGCTCAACATTAGCATGGCGGCGACCAATGATGTGGACGCCGAAGCCGACAACACACTGACGCTGACGCTCGTCGATGGCGTGGCGTACAACCTCGGCGCGACCACCAGCAGCACGGCGACGATCCCGGCGAACGACACCGTTGTGACAAATCTCAACGACAGCGGCGAGGGGTCATTGCGGCAGGCGATCATCAATGCGAACAACTTTGCAGGCAACGATACGATCACGTTCACGGCGAACGGTACGATCACGCTGCAAACCGCCCTGCCCGATCTTGCGAACAACGGCACACTGACGATCACCGGCAATGGCGCAGCGAACACGATCATCAGCGGAAATAACACGGTGCGCGTGTTTACTGTCGCTGAAAACGCGACCGTGACCCTCAACGCCTTGACCGCAACCCATGGACTCACCCCAACTGACCGTGGGGGTGGGATTTCGAATTCGGGGACATTGACGATCAACGACAGCGTGATCAGCAACAGCAATGGCGGCAGCAGCGGCGGCGGCGGAATTTTTTCGGTCGACTCTACAGCCCTAACGATAACGAACAGCACTATCAGCGGCAACAGCGCGGCATCTGGCGCTGGCATTTATGCTGCTTCCAACATAACAATCACGAATAGTACGATCACTAACAATACTATCTCACCAAGCGGATCGACTGATCCCGTGATCGGCAATGGAGCAGGCATGGTCTTCCAAGGGACTGGAACGATCCGCGATACTGTCTTTAGTGGGAATACAGCGCTTGAAGACGGCGGTGGGCTTCTCGTGTCACAAAGTGCCAGCGCGACAATCATCAACAGCACGTTCACTGGAAATACGGCAGTGAAGGGCGCGGGCATCGCCGGTGGTGTGAGCAGTTACGCGGGTTTTAGTGGCTCAATCACCGTGATTAACAGCACCATTAGCGGCAACAACACCGGGGTGATGATCAGCGGTTCCGGTGTGCTGAATCTCCGCAACAGTATCGTTGCGAACAATGCCGGAGCGCAGTGCGAAGGATTGGGGACTTCGACGCTCAATGCACAGAACAGCTTGATCGAAGGTGGCTTGACGTGCGTTGATGGGACAAACACGAATAACCTGACGGATGATCCCGCGCTCAACAGCAATTTGACGCTGGCATCGGGCAGTCCCGCCATCGACGCGGGCGACGACAGTCTGATCCCCGGCGGCGTAACGACGGATCTCGCGGGCAGTGCGCGTATTCAGGGCGTGCGCGTGGATATGGGCGCATATGAGAGCAGTTTCACCACCGCGCCCGATGTGACGATCAGCCCGGCGGCGTTCAACGTCAGCGAAGGCGCGAATGCCAACTTCACCCTGACGCGGACGGGCAGCACCGCCAGCGCGCTCACCGTCACGTTCAACATCACGCAGGGGACAGGCACAGTCAATGCGGATTACACCCTCACCCCTGCCAGCGGGACGATCAGCGCGCAGAGCGGGAACAACGTCACGGTGACGATCCCGGCGGGCAGCGCGACG
>JACSRG010000439.1 GCA_014879865.1 Anaerolinea sp. | reverse complement strand
CGTCCGCTCTTTCGCGCAGTAGACGCCGTGCCAGATGTCCCCCGGTGAAACCGGTCGCCCCGGTGACGAGAATCTTCGCCATGCGCTCTCCATTTTATGACATACGTAATTACTGCATCGTGGCAGTATACTTGCCGTGACCGGATTCACAAATTACAGCATGGTAATCTATGGGGAGGGATCGCATAGGAAATAAGTTAGGGGGTCTATCGGGGTATGCACCCATACCCCGATTAACTACCGCCGGTTACGCCGGAGATGCGACTGTGTCGAACTCTTGCAGCACGCGCCGCGAAATCACTAGACGCTGCACTTCGCTCGTGCCTTCGCCGATGGTCATCAGCCGTTGATCGCGGTAAATGCGTTCGACCGGGAACTCGCGGCTGTAACCGTAGCTGCCGTGAATCTGAATCGCGTTGCGGCTCACCCGCTCTGCGACCTCGGTCGCTAGCAGTTTCCCCATCGCCGCCTGCTTGGTGAAATCCTTGCCGTGATCTTTCAGCCACGCCGCCCTGTAGACCAGCAGGCGCGCCGCGTCGAGTTCCATTGCCGCGTCTGCGATCATCCACTGGATCGCCTCGTGCTCAGCGATGGGCTTGCCGAACGCGCGCCGCTGTTTGGCATACTTGACGCCTTCCTCGAATGCCGCCTGTCCCAAGCCCAGCGCCAGCGCGCCGATCCCGATGCGCCCGTTGTCGAGCGTCATCATCGTCTGGCGGAAGCCTTCGCCGGGGTCGCCCAAGACCGAGTCATACGGCACGCGCACGCCGTCGAAGCTGATCATGTGCGTCGGCGATCCCTTCAAGCCCATTTTCTTTTCCGGCGGATGGATCGTCAGCCCCGGCGTTTTCGTATCCACGAGGATCAGGCTGAATCCGCGCGCGCCCGCCTCGCGGTCGGTGCGGCACAGCACGACAATCACCGGCGCGACGCCCGCATTGGTGATCCACGCCTTCGACCCGTCGATCACCCACTCGTCGCCTTCACGCCGCGCGAAGGTCTGCACCCCGCCGAGCAAGTCCGACCCCGCGCCCGGTTCGGTCAGCGCCAGCGCGCCGAGCACCTCGCCGGAGATCAACGACGGGAACCAGCGTTCTTTTTGCGCCCGCGTTCCCCAGCGTTTGATCGGCGCGCAGCCGAGTCCGTTGTGCGCGGCAATCGACAGCGCCGTCGAACCGCACGCACGTCCGAGTTCCTCCATCGCGATGGCGATGCTGATCGTATCGACTTCCATGCCGCCGAGTTCTTCCGGCGCTTCAAGGCTGATCAGCCCGATGTCTTTCATCTTGCGGATCGCGTCCCAGTGCAGCTTCGCGGACTCATCGACTTCGGCGGCATACGGCTTGACCTCCGACTCGCAGAAGTCGCGCACGATCCGCTGCCACATCCGTTGTTCCTGACTCAGTTCAAAATCCATGATTCAGCCTTTATTCCAAAACAGATTTTTGTGCGAAAAGCAGACTATACTACATAGGAGGGAGGGATTGCTATGGCTCGACTGAACCAGCGCCTTGGCTTGACCCGCTTCGAGGCGGATGAGGCATATAAGCAGGCGCTCGATTACTTCAAGAAGTCCGATCTCGACAACGCCATCGACCGCATGACCAGCGCCATCGACGCCCTGCCGAACAACAGCGAATACTACGCCGCGCGCGGACTCATGTTCATCGAGGATGCCGAGTACGACAAAGCGGAGGACGATTTCGCCGAGTCGCTGCGCCTCTTCCCCTATGAAATGCTCGCGCACTACGGACGCGGCATCCTCGCCTACCGCCGCAAGGAATGGGACGCCGCGCTCGAACACTTCACCAAAGCCTATCACGCGCAGACCACCCGCCCCGAAACCAGCTACTATCTCGGACTGGTCTACTACCAGCGCCGCGAGTACGCCAGCGCCGTCAACTTGATGGGGCAGGCGTACACCCAGTTCGAGGCAGCGAACGACAAGCGCAAAGCCGACGCCGCCCGCTGGCTCAAAGAGCTCGCCAAGCATAAAGCGTGAAAACAGGACTGAGGACTGAGACACGGTCGGCGTCCCAACAATGTCCGTGTCGCAGGTATAATAGAGACGTGTATCCTTCGCCTTTAAGGAGACTGAGAATGCGGAAATGGCTTGTGCTGATCGTCGTGCTTGTCCTCTCCGTCGGCGCGGTATCCGCGCAGGACGCCGCATGGTCGGCGTACCTCTACAACAGCGTGACGCGGCAAATCCTGCGCGTCGATCTCGATGGCACACAGACCCCGATTGACTTGGGGCTGCCCGAAGGCTCGTACCTCGGCATGAACGACACCGACTTCACCCCGTCCGGCGATATGCTCGCCTACTGTGTCATCGACTACAACGCCGCGCCAACCAACATGGGGACGCCGACGACGCTCCATCTCTATTCGCTGACGGTGAACGCCCCGGTTGCGGTGGTTGATCTCGGCGCGTCGATGGGCTGCTGGATCAGCTACAACGCCGAAGGCACGATGCTGGCGGTTGGGCTTGTCCACTACTACAGCGGTGATCCGGCTGCCGATCTGAGTCAGCCCGCGTGGGAACTGCGTGTGCTCGACGCCGCCAGCGGAGAAACAATCGACACGCTCAGCCCGTCGGCGCAGTTCGCGCTCGACGCCGGTCTGACCAGCGACCTCACGCTCATGCCGGATGTTCGCTTCTTCGCCGGCAGCCAGATCATCTTCGCGGGTATCATGTGGGGGACAGAAGGCGCGCCGCTCGAACCGGCTTTCTTGTGGGATATAAGCACCGACGTTGTTCAGCCGTTCGATTATTGGTGGCATCCCGGCTTGTCGGTCAGCGGCGCGGATTTGGCATGGCTCGATCTCGATCCCATGCTGCCCGTCGGCGATCCCGGCGGACCTGTCCCGCAGAGCAACATCGTCCGCATGTTGGGCGCGGATGGCTCGCCTGTGACCGTCTACCACAGCCCCGACTGGATTCTGCTCGATACCGAGTTTGTCAACAACGGGCGCGCGCTTGCGCTCCAGCTTCTGGAGCCGTTCGACCCGAACGCGCCGATGGGGTCGAATGCCATTCGCTGGCTGCTGCTGGATCGGCAGGGGGGCACGGTCGATCTCGGCACGTATCCCGGCTTTACGCAGGTGATCGGTGCGCCGGATGGACTGCTGCTCCTCCATGCCGACAGCGCGCAGCCCGGCACGGGCATGACACTCGACTATGTGACGGCGACTGAGACGCGCGTCCTCTGGCAGGATGTGTCGGAGAACTCCGGCGCAGCGTGGAACATCATCTGGGCGTCGCCCGTCCCACGCGCCGACGGTCTCAGCCCCTTCCCGGCACAGTAGCGACAGGCTAACCGCAAAGAACGCAGAGAAAAGCATCTCAAATTTTCTCTTTGCGCTCTCCGCGTTCTCTGCGGTTAATCCTGCTCTTTTCTCTTTCCTCTGTGTTCTCTGTGTTCTCTGTGGTTCAATATTTCTTCTCAGTATGCCGCCGTCAGCCCATCTTTGCGCGGATCGCTCCCGCCGAACAGCACCCCATTCTCCACCCGGATGATCTGCCCGTCGCCGAACAGCCCGCGCCCCCCGCCGCTGACCGGGCGCACACGGTGACCCATTTCCGCCAGCCGCGCCATCGTCTTGACCGGGATACCCTCTTCCAGCGCCAGCACACTCTCGCCCGTCCCGTCTTCGAGACACCAGCGTGGGCGGTTGAGCGCCTCCTGCGGGTTGAGCTCGTCGTCGAGCATCGCGCTGATCACCTGAAAGTGTCCCTGCGGTTGCATGAACCCGCCCATCACGCCGAACGACGCCCACAGATCGCCGTCGCGGGTCGCCATCGCCGGGATGATCGTGTGATACGGACGTTTATTCGGCGCGAGTTCGTTGGGATGCCCCGCCTCCAAGCTGAACAGCGCGCCCCGGCTTTGCAGGAACACGCCCGTGCCTTGCGCGACGATCCCCGTGCCGAAGCCCGTGTACAGGCTGTTGATGAACGAGCACGCATTCCCGTAGCCATCGACCACGCTCAGATACACTGTGTCCGAACTGCGAATCGGACGCCCATACTCCGGCGGCTGCATCGCCGTGACCGGGTTGATCAGCGCACGGCGTTCGGCGGCATAGGCGTCGCTCAACAGCCAGTCGAGCGGCGCGGGGTTGGTCGCCATGTCTGCGACGTACTGCCGCGCGTCGGCGAATGCCAGCCGCATCGCCTCGACCATCAGGTGCATTCGCTCCGGCGCATCCCACGCCATCCCCGCCAGATCAAACTCGTTGGCGATGTTCATCGCTTGCAGCGCGGCGATCCCCTGCCCGTTAGGGGGACACTCGTACACGCGCACGCCGCGATAATCGGTCGCAATCGGGGTGTCCCACGTCGAACGGTGCTGCTTCAGGTCGTCGTGCGTCATGACGCCGCCCTGCTGCTGAATCGTGCGCACAATCGCGTCGGCGATCTCGCCCGTGTAGAACGCCGCCGCGCCGCCCTCGGCGACCGCGCGCAGCGTCCGCGCCAGCCCCGGCAGCTTGACGATCTGCCCGACTTCCGGCGCGACTCCGTCCGGCAAATAATCTTCGGTGTGCGGGCTGGTCTGCAAGAACGCCTGCGCCCGCTTCCAGCCCGCGCCGAAGATCGGATGCACCGGATACCCGTCTTCCGCATACTGGATCGCGTCACGCAGCACATCGGCGAGGCTCATGCTGCCGTGCCGCTCCAGCAAATCCTCCCATCCCGCCGCCGCTCCCGGCACGCTGATCGCGTGGGGCGACCGGATCGGAATCTCGCTCATGCCGCGCGACCGCAGTAGATCGGCGCTCAGCGCGCCGGGCGAACGTCCGCTCCCGTTTAGCGCCGTGACGACGCGCGTATTCGCGTCGTAGAACAGGGCGAAGCAGTCGCCGCCGATCCCGGTAGACGCCGGTTCGGTCACGTTCAGCACGGCGGCAGTCGCAACCGCGGCGTCGGCGGCGTTCCCGCCCGCCCGCAGAATCGCCAAGCCTGCCTGTGCCGCCAGTGGATTACTCGCCGCGACCATGCCGCGCCGCCCGACCACCATCGACCGCCGCGACTGAAAATCAAAACTCATCGGGTTCATTCACTCGTTCCTTTGCGCCAATCTTCGCGGCGCACGGGCAGCGCGTCGAAGTCATCATCGGCACTTACGATCACTGCGTTCAAACGTTTCGCTCGCGCCGCAATCAGCAAATCAATATCGGAAAGCTGCCTGCCGCGACTGACCGCATCTGCCCAATAGTGTGCCGCCAGTAACCAATCGTCGGAAGTGAGGCTAACCCACCGAAAAAGACCACGTATACGCTGCTCATATACTGCTAGGATGTGTCTGCAAATTCATTGTAGCCCTCATCCCCCGTCCCCTTCTCCCTCAGGGCGAAGGGGTGAAGTCCCTCTCCCTCAGGG
>JACSRG010000609.1 GCA_014879865.1 Anaerolinea sp. | reverse complement strand
GTGTCGGCAGCAAGCGCGTTCCAATCGCGCAGGGCGTCCGTCAGGCTGAAGTTGTCTTCCGGGTCGGCAAGCGGTGCGGCGGCGGCAGGGTTTTCCCAGTCGCGCAGCGCATTGGTCAGGCTAAAGCCTTCCTCGACCGGTTCGCCCATGTCGTGCGGTTCGAGATTCAAACCGCGCAAGAACTCGGACATATCCGTTTCGGCGACTCCGCCCTCGTCAACGTCACCGTGTTCCGGTGCAGCGGGCGTAGTACTCCATCCCGGCTCGGTGATTTCCTGCCAGTCGAGGTCGGCGGCGGTGACGGGAATATCCTGCCATTCATCACCCATCTCGGACTCGTCAGGCGGTAACTGCCCGGCGTTGAGCATCCCGGTCAAACGCGCGGCGGGCGGCGGTACAGGCGGCGGCGTGAAGAACGTCCCCTCGAAGGGTTCTTCTTCGACGGCGGCGTCCGGCGGCAAATCGCCGACTGCGTTCAGCCAATCGGGCGCGGGCTCTTGCGGGGTGAAATCCTCCTCCGGTTCGGGGGTATCGTCCCATCTGAAATCGGCGGCGCGTCCGCTCGGCGCGGCGTCCGCGAACGTACTCCAATCCTCGGCGCTTGGCTGCTCGATGTCCGGCTTGTCGTCCTGCTGGTCGGGGTGAGTTGCCGACTGCACCATTCCCTGAATCTCGTTGAGCCAACTCAGCGTCCCCGTATCCGCCGGACGCGAAATCTGCGTCGGCGCGGGTTCGCTCTCCTCGACCGTTTCGCCGCCGAGCATACTCGTCTGCGGCATGTTCAAGAACCAGCTTAGGTCAGGGTCTTCGACCACATCCGGGGATTCGGTCGCAGTGCGTTCGCGGTTTTCCGCCACTGCCGTAAAAAAGTCGTCGTTAAGTTCAATCGGCGGCAGGTCGGCGTCGTAGTCCGGTTCAGGTTCGGCGGGCAGTTCATAATCTTCGATGGGTGCCATCGGCGAAGTCGAATCGACCGCATCCAAGAAACTGCCCATATCCGGCAGGTCGGGGAGATCGGGCTGTGGCGGCGGTTGCAGCATCCACGCATCGGCGTCCGGTTCGGCAACCGGGGGTTTTGCACCGAACTGCGCGTAGAAATCATCGTCGGGGAGCGCGTCTTCATTACCGGTCGTCTCGCTGAACCAATCGGCGTCCGTCTCGCTTGGGCTGCCCATGCCGCGAAAGAACGAGGCGACTTCATCCTCGTCAAGCTCCGGCATGACGGGCGGCTCCGCCGGGGCTGCTTCCGGCTGCACCATGTCCCGCATCCACGGCGCAACTTCACCCGGCGCAGTCGGCGCATTCGGCGGCTCGATCTCCTGCGCGTCCTTGAACCAGTCCGGTACGTCGCGTTCGTCCAGCGCGTCGAGTCCCAGAAACCAATCGGGAAGCTGCCCGGTATGCGGCAGGCTGCCCGTGCCGAGCGATCCGGTCTGCGCGACCCTATCGGCGTCGCTCAGCAGGTCGGGGATTTCTTCCTCGATGCTCTTGGGGCGTTCATCTTCGTACTTCTGCGCCATCCACTCGTCATAGGTGATCTCGCTGTCAACGCTGTCCACCAGCCGATCACCCGCCGAGAGATATTCCTCGGAAAGTTCCGCGCCGCCGATCATGGCGGTTTTCGGCTTGGGCGGCTCATCGCCGACCAGCCATGGCGGCAGGCTGCCAGCATCTTCAGACGGGGGAGGCGGCGGGGCAGGCGGCTTTTCTTGCAGCCATGGAGGAAGCGCTGCGCTGCTGTTTTCTTCTTCGTCGCCGCCGCCGCTGTCGGGCGAATCCAACCACGAGGGCAGATCGTTGTTATTGCTCATACGGTCATTTACTCACGATAGGAACGGTCTTGCCCGATCAACACGCGAACGCCCGTGACGACGGTCGCCAGCGCAATGCCGAGCAAAATCCCGCGCGCGCCCGCGCTCACCGGGACGGCGAGCAGCCAGCGGCGCACATCGGCGAGAACTGCGGTTTCCCGCAAGGGCAGCGCGCCGATCAAGATGATCAGCAGCGACACAGTGAAGAGTACGCCGCTCCACGTCACGCGGCGGCGCAGCAGGCGGTACGCGCCGAAGACCAGCGCGAACAGGATCAAGCCTGCCAGTGCGGATTCGATGGCGACTTGGACGTTTTCGAGCAGCATCATGGTTGCGGCGTCGGCGTCGAGCAGCCACAGGGCGATGACGAGCGTCGTCGTCAGGATGACGATCACGCTGTAACCCCAATTGCGTTCACGCTGACGAACGCGCCCGAAGTGCACGCCGATCAGGTTGAGGATGCCGATCAAAATGGTGACAGCAGCGGTCAGCACGACGAGCTGGAGCAGGATGTTCGCCAGACTGGTGACAACTCCGCCGTTGACCAGCAGCCCCCACAGCGTGAGGATGCCGAAGCCCATCGCGATGGCAGTGGCGAGCGCGGCGATCAGACGACGCATCGATCAGCCTCCCCCGGCGAGACGAGTCAGCGCAGCCCGCACCGGCTCGTAGATGGCGACGAAGGTCGCCACGACGACTGCTGCAATCAGCAGCCAGCGCAGCGTATCCAGCGCGATCACCGCGCCGCGTTGGGCGGCGGCGTCGCCGAGGTATGCCCCGCCGACGAACATTTCTTCGCCGATCAGGGCGTGATCCGCCAGCACATAGGCAACAGCTTGCCCCTGTAAATCTATGCTGGAGGCAATCGCCCCTTGTTTCTTGCGCAGCGCGCTGTCGAGAACCAGCGCGAGTTCCGCGCCAAAATTGCCGAGCAGCATACTGCCGGATACCTGTTGATCGCCGAGCGTGGCGGTCAGCGCGGCGGCGAATGCCAGCGAACGGTTTGCCGCTGGATACCAGCGGTTCGCGCGCCCACTGAAACGGTCAGCGCGATCTTGGTTCGCATAGGCGCGGTTGAGCAGACCGTAGGTCAAGGGCAGCGTCGTCGTATCGCTGACGGTGACCAGCGGTGACCCGGCACGCAGCGCAACTTGGTAGAAGGTCTCGGCAGTCGCCAGCGTCAGCAGGGTGCTGCTGCCGCCGAGTCCGGTATTTGCCAGCGACACGTGCACAGGGCGATCCGCTTCAATCGCCGCGCCGATGATCTGCGGCAGCGCTTCATAAGCGGGGATCGGACGGAGCGCGAATGAGTCTCTACGCCGCCGTGATACCAGACTCCCCTGAACAACCGCCAGCAGTGTCACGCAGATGATGACAACCGTGATGAACTGCGTCGTCGTATCCAAACTCAAACATCCTCGTCCAATAATGCCCGCAGCCGGTCGATACCCCCCGGTTCTTCGAGCGTCTGCGCTAATCCGGCAATCACCGCCCGCCCGCCGATCAATCCGGCGGCTGGCTGCGCGATCCACAAGACCTGCGCGCCCACGATCCCTAACGGCTCGATGATGTCAAGAAATACCCGGAGCGCGTCGGAGAGACCGCGCTGCTTGATGGCGTCGATGATCTGTGTTTCGCTATCCATGAAAAGAGTATAACACGCTCCCCCCGAGTGCGAAATTTCACATCCGCATTCCAATAGTCCCATGAGTTCGTCGTCAGCCGTGATCTATGTTCTATGTTATATTCAAACTGAGTTTCTGTGCATGAAGTCTGAAAAGCGTAATGTCGAGGAGCAGCATATGGTGAATTACCCGCTCAACCTATCCTTCAAGCTGATCGCCTTAGCGCCGCGCATCCGCGTCCATGATGCCAACGGGCAAGAACTCCTCTATGTACAGCAGAAGACGCTGGCATTGAAGGAGGATATTCGCGTGTTCCGCGACGAATCGCGGACGGTCGAACTCTACCGCATCCGCGCCGACCGCTGGCTCGACTTTTCGGCGCGCTACACCATCACCGACTCCGCCTCCGGGCAGACGCTCGGCGCGATCAAGCATCGCGGGATGCGTTCGATCTGGAAGGCGACCTACGAGTTCTACGATCCGAACGGGACGGTGACTCACGTCATGACCGAGGACAACCCATGGGTCAAGGTGCTGGATGCGTTCGTCAGCGATATTGCCATCATCGGTATGTTCACGGGCTATTTCCTCAACCCGACGTACACCGTCCATCAGGGCGCGGAACGCGAAGGCACGGGCGTGCTGCACATGGTCAAAAAGCCCGCCTTTTTTGAGAGCAACTTCTCGATTGACAAACTCGGCGACAATCTGGGCAGCGAGGAAGAACGCCGCCTGATCCTCAGCATTTTGATGGCGGTACAGTTGGAACGGTCGCGCGGCTAAGGAGCAACCCCATGCGGTTAGCGGTCATTTCGGATACTCACGGCAATTTACTGGCGCTGGAAGCCGTCCTCGCCGACTTGGAAGCGCGCGGCGGTTGGGATCACCTGTGGTTTTTGGGCGATCTGGCGGCGTTCGGTCCGCGCCCGGCAGAATGTGTGCGCCGGATCAAGGCGTTCGCCGATGCTGCCAGCGAGGGCGACAAGAAAGGCACGTTCCGCGCCATTCGCGGCAATACGGATCGCTGGATTGTGCACGGGACGCGCCCGAAAGCACAGGGCGTTGAGACAGCCGAAGACCTGCCCAAGATGATCAACACGTTTCGCAGTCAAGGCGCAGCGCTGATCTGGGCGCTGGAGCAGATGAGCTACGACGAATACGACTTCTTGCGCAAGCTCCCCGGCGAGTGCGATCTGCACGTCCCCGGTTTCGGTCATGTGATCGGCTATCACGGCACGCCCGGCGACGACGAAGGCTATCTCACGCCCGAATCGACCGACGAGGAAGCGGCGGATGCGCTGCTCGACCGCGAAGGGCGGCTCGGCATCGGCGGGCATATTCATCGCCAGATGGATCGCCAACTGAGCATCGGCGGCTGGCGCGTGATCAATGTGGGCAGCGTAGGCATGTCGTTCGAAACGCCGGGAATCGCGCAGTACGGCATGTTGACGTTCACGGGCGACGCCGTTCAGGTCGATCTGCGCGGCGTACCGTATGATCTGGATGCCGTCATTGCCGAGTTTGCGGCGGTGGGTCATCCTGCGCCGGAATGGGCGACGAAAGTTTTTCGTAGGGAATGAGGTCATGCAAAAGCAGGACGAGTCCAAACGGGATCAACTCCTTGGAGAACTGGGCGGCGAGAAGGATTACGGCGTGCTGCTGGTCGCGCAGATGGGCGGCGTCCCCAACGAAATCGACTTGATCGTTCAAACGGCGACTTATGATGACCAAGCCGAGGGCTTGCGTCCGCGCCACACCTATGTCGTGCGGGCGCTCGGCGTGCGTGAACACCGCGTGAGTATGGGCGTGTTCGGGCGGCTGGCGTTCCACAGCGATCACCCCCTGCTGTATCACCACAACGCGCCGAAAGTCGCCGTCTACTTCGACGGCAAGCCCGCCGATGTCAACGAACTGGTGCTCGACATCTCGCAGACGTATATCAGCACATTCGGGGGGTGGCGGCACTTGGTCGATCAACCGGAAGACCTCAACCGCTCCGTGCC
>JACSRG010000563.1 GCA_014879865.1 Anaerolinea sp. | reverse complement strand
CTCGGCTTGACCGAAGTGGGCAAGCGCAAGAGCTACCGCGATGTCAAGCACTACAAGCGGCGTAAACGCTGGTTGTCGTAATCCGGCGTGACGGGATTATAATCAGTGACTCGTATTGGTAACGCATAAGAAGCGAAAGAGTCTATGCAAACGCAATCGAGTCCTGAAAAACTCCGGGTGGGCGTCGTCGGTCTGGGTTGGGCGGGCGAAACGCACCTCAAGTCGTACCTGAATGTTCCGAACGTGGAAGTGGTCGCGCTGGCAGAGCCGCAAGAAGCGCGCTTGCAGCAGGTCGGACGCCTGTACGAAGTCCCGAACCTGTACACCGATTACCGCGAGCTGGTCGAACGCGACGACCTTGACGTGGTGAGTGTGGCAACGCCAAATCATCTGCATATGCCCGTGACCGTCGCCGCGCTCAATGGCGGCAAGCATGTGCTGTGCGAGAAGCCGCTGGCGCGGTCAGGCGCGGAAAGCCGCCAGATGGTCGAAGCAGCGCGGGCAGCGGGGCGCGTACTGGAAGTCGCCTTTAATCATCGCCAGCGCGGTGACGTGCAAATCCTCAAGCAGTATGTCGATGAAGGCGGGTTGGGACGCATCTATCACGGCAAAGCAACGTGGATGCGCCGCAGCGGGATTCCGGGCATGGGCGGATGGTTTACGAGCCGCGAAATGGCAGGCGGCGGTCCGCTCATCGACCTCGGCGTACATGTCCTCGACATGATCCTGTATCTGCTCAACGAACCGAAAGTCGTTTCCGTCAGCGCGGCGACCTATGCCGAGCTTGGACCGCGCGGGCGCGGCGGGCGCGGCGATACCGTGCGTGTCGGCGCTTACGAAGTCGAAGACCTTGCGACGGCGTTTCTGCGGCTTGCCGATGGGGGATCGCTGCTGGTCGAAGCGAGTTGGGCGGTCTACGGCAAAGCAGGCGATGATTTCGGCGTGACGCTCTACGGCACGGACGGCGGCGCGGACATCACCGTGAAGAATTACGGGTGGGAAGACACACTGACGCTGTACACCGATACGGCAGGCGTACCCTCGCAGGTGCACCCGCGCGTCTGGCGTGGGGAAGGGCATCAGGCGGTTGTGCGCAATTTCGTCAACATCATCCGGTCGGCTGATTGGGCGGCGCACGACGGCAGTGTCGGGATGCGCCGGACGCAGATCATCGACGCATGTTACCTGTCCGCGCTGGAAGGGCGCGAGGTCAAGGTGGACGAACTGCCATGAAAATCTTTATCAGCTACGCGCGTGTGAATCGCAAGCCAGTCGAAGCATTGGAGAAACTCCTCACCGATTTAGGACACGATGCGTGGTTTGATAGAGAAATCACGGCGGGTGAAGATTGGTGGCAGAGCATCACGTCTTCGATTGAACGCTGCGAAGTCTTCGTGTTCGCGCTGTCACCGCAATCGACCAATTCCTCTGCGTGCCAAGCCGAGTTCCGCTATGCGCTCGACCTGAACAAGCCGATTCTCCCGGTCATGCTGCAAGAGGCGGAACTGCCGGTGGGCAAACTGCGCGAAACGCAGTACGTCGACTCGCGCAACCTGAACAAGCGCGAGTCGATCATTGCGCTGTCAAAGGCGCTGTCTCTGGTGAAGGATCGCATCACGGCGGGCGAGTTCCCCGCGCCAAATCCGCCGCCGAGCCGCCCTCCGTTCCCATTCCCGCCTGACCCGCTGGCAAACGCCCGCGAGAAGATCGCCCGGATTGATGCCCTGACCGAAGACGAACTGATGCAGATCGTCTACGAGTTGAGTTCAGTAGCGCGGTCGGGCGCGAAGACCGAGCGCGAATCGCTGGCACTGCTCGAAACCATCGCCCGCAACCCGCGTTCCACGCTGCGGGTGTCCCGGCTTGCCAACGAAGCGATCCATATTCGGCAAGGACGGCGCAGTTTACTGGCGTACGCGGGCATCACAGCAGTCGTGATCGTCGTGGTCGCGCTGGCGGCGGTGGGGCTGACGAATCGCGTGCGCAACGAACAGGAGCGGATTTCCCGCGAAACAGCGGCGGCAGAGAGCGCGCAGACGCTCGCTGTGTTGAGCGCTGCCACCGGGACGGCGTTTACCGGGCTGACCGAGATCGCCGGGACGGCAAACGCGCAGTCCACGCGGATCGCGGTGCTGGAAGCGCAAACACAAGCGTTCGGCATGCAAGCAACCGAGACGAGCATCGCGGTTGCGATGGAAATTGCCGGGCTGACGCAAACGGCTGCCGCATGGACACCCACCGCTTCGGCGACTTCGACTGCGTCGGTCACACCGACAAACACGCCGTCGCCGACGACCGCACCGACCGATTTGCCCGCATCGAACTGCACCGTGAGCGCCGTCGTCGCGGTGAACATCCGCGAACTGCCGGGAGCCTACGCGATTCTGGGCGTGCTGCTTCCCAGCGATGCGCCGCTGGTCGTCTTCGGGTTCTCGTATGCCCAGAATGGCGCGGTGTATTATCAAGTGGCGTGGAATGACCGGCGCGGATGGATCACGTCCGGGGCGGAACTCACCGCGCTGGAAGGCGACTGCGATCTTGAGCGTGATTTAGATTACATCACAGTAGAGTTTCCGTAGGGACGAGGTATGCCTCATCCCCTTAGCCCTGAATTCGGGGACGCGCAAGGGTGCGTCCCCTTGATTATCTGTGCTTTATCGTCCCCGCGCGCGGATCAAGTCTTTGTAGTACCCCAGCAGATCGTGATCCTGCTCGTCGCCCCACAGCATCGGCGTGCGGCTCTGATGCAGTCCGCCGCTGTTCGCCGTGACGCGCTGACTCAAGCCGACTTCCGTCCCGTAATAGATGATCGGCGGGTTGGGCAGACTCATCTGATAGGCGGCGGCGCGGCGGAGCGCGTCCTTGTCGCCGTCCGCAATGAACAGGAAGCGATCCATGTCGTGGTTGTCTACGAATGACGGCATGACGAAATCGGGCGGGAAGTAGCGCGCATGACGCGCCGTGAATTCGTCCAGCGCAGTCTCACGCATCGTCTTCCAGCCAAACGTCTTGCGCAGCGCTTCGCCAATATGAAAATCGAGGCAGCCATCCAGTCGTCCGATGTAGCGGGCGATGTTATCCGGCGACTCGACCACTTCGCCGAAGATGAAGCTGTCCGGCTTTACTTCGCGGCACGCGGCGCGGAATTCCCACCAGAACTGCGGATTCGGTCCGTTGGCGTAGTCGAGCCGGTAGCCATCCGCGTCGAATTCTTTCAGCCAGTAGCGGGCAATGTCGAGCATCCACGCTTTGGCTGCCGGGTTCGTCAGGTTGACCTGAGGCATCGATTTCACGCCGAAGAATGTCCGGTAGCCAACAGGCGAATCATCCCATGTGAACCAGTCGCGGTACGGGCTGGTCTCGTCGTTGAGCGCCAACTGGAAGACCGGGTTCAGGTTCGAGATGTGATTGCACACCATGTCGAGCAGTACACGGATACCGCGTTCGTGCGCCGCCTGAATCAGTGCCCGCAGCGCCTCGTCACCACCGAGCCGCGCTTCCGTCTGGCAGTAGTCGGTCACGTCGTAGCCGTGATGTGACGGGCTTTGCCACGTCGGGCTGAGCCAGATACAGTTTGCGCCCAAGTCCTGAATGTAATCCAATTTTTCGAGGATGCCCCACAGCGTGCCGCCGCAAAACCCTTGCAGGTCTTTCGTTTGCAGCCAGCTTTTGCCGTCGCCGGGGTAGAAGCGGTCAACGAAGATGTGGTAAATCACCGCTGACCGTGCCCAGTCGGGCGGGGTGAAAGCATCGACATGGTAGGTGAACACTTCGCCAAGCGGATCGCCGGGGGTGAAATCCACCGGGATGGGCTGCTGCTTGAAGTGCAGCGCCGCCGATACTTCGACGATTTGCTGTTCGTCCGGGTAGTTGGCGAACGTTTCCGTGCCGGTGTCTGACCACACGCTGATCCGGTAATGCACGACCGCGCCGTCGGGCTGCGGGGGGATCGTGCCGCGCCAGTGAGTCAGGTATGCCCATGCAATTGAATCCCACTCAACCGAGAGACTTTCCATCGGGATCGCCATGCCATGCGTGGCGATCCCACGCGACCCCGCCGGGATCGTGCCATCGGTCGTGTAGTAGATCGCCGCGTGATCCGCGTGAACTTCGCCGCCGACCTGCACGTCCACAACGACGGGTTGTCCCGCCTGTGGATCGCGCGGCGTGATCGCGCCGTGATGCTGCACGCCCCGCCGCGCTGCCCGATGATGGATGAGCTTCAGCTCGTCCGATGCCCATGTGCCGAAAATGAAATCCACGTTTAGCCTTTCACAGCGCCCACCGTCAGCCCGCCGACGATGTACCGCTGGAGCGCAAGATAGAGAATGACGACCGGCGTCGCCGCGATCAGCGACCCCGCCGCGAATACGCCCCAGTCGTCGGTGAACTCGGCTGAGACGAAATTGAACAAGCCGACCATCAACGTCCAGTTTTCGCGGTCGGTGAGGATGATGCGCGCCAGCAGGAACTCGTTGAGCGTGCCGACGAACGCGAGAATCGCCATGACCGCTAGAATCGGACGCACGAGCGGCAGAATCAGGTAGATGAACGCCTGCCAGTGCGTCGCCCCGTCCACCATCGCCGATTCGTCAATGTCACGCGGGATCGAATCGAAGAAGCCTTTAGTCAGCCACGTGTTGACGCCCATCGCGCCGCCCAAGTACACGAGGATCAAGCCGCCGTGCGTGTTGAGTGACAGAAATGGGATATAGCGTCCGATTTGCAGCAGCAGCAGATACAGCGCCACCATCGATAGGATGTTCGGGAAAACCTGAATCAGGAAGGTGGTCAGCAGCAGCGTGCGCCGCCCGGAGAAGCGGAAGCGCGAGAACGAATAAGCGCTCAGCGCGGTGATCGCCACACTGAGGACGGTCGTCGTCGTAGAGACCATCAGCGAGTTGCCGACCCAGCGCCAGAACGGGATAGTCGGGTCGTTGAACAGCGCCCGGAAGTTGACCAGCAGATCGTCGATGCTGCGTACGTTCTGCGGGATGAGGGTTTGACTGACCATCGAGCCGCTCGGGTTAAGCGCAGCGGAAACGATCCAGACTGCCGGGAACAGGGCGAAAACCACCGTCAAGCCGATCACCACGAACGCGAAGATGCGCATGATCGGCGAATCCCGGCGCGCGCGCGGGACTGACGAATCCGCTTCTTGACCGCGTACTGCTGTCGTCGTGTTAGACATTTTCGCCAATCTCCTCAAGCCGCCGGGTGAAACGGAACTGGATCAGCGTGAGCGTGCTGACGATCAGGAAGATCACGATGGCGATGGCGGATGCGAAGCCGTAGTCACGCGTGCCGCCTGCCGCAAATGCGAAGCGGAACGTATAGCTAATCAGGTTGTCGGTGTGACCGACGGGCGGGGCGGATGTCCCCGTCATCGGCGGACCCCCTTGAAACATGGCTTCGATAATCAGGTAGTTGTTGAAATTATACGTAAACGACGCGATCAACAGCGG
>JACSRG010000607.1 GCA_014879865.1 Anaerolinea sp. | reverse complement strand
GGCTGGGGGTGAGGTTCGGTTTCGTCACCCTCACCTCTGCGTCGGGATGGATGTGCCGTTCGACGGCTGATTGACCGGCGTGTGCCCGTCCAGCCCCATCGATTGCATGAGCGAGCGCACGTCGTTTTCGCGCAGGCGCTCCGGCGTCGGCGCAATGGGGACGGGCGTTCCGTCCGAGTCGAGCGACTGCTGCGCGGCTTCCAGCACCTTGACGATGCGTAAGCCGACCGTGCCGCTGCTGCGCGGGGTCGTCTTGTTGATCACGCTGTCGGCGAAATGTTCGCATTCCATCTTGAGCGGTTCGACGAAATGAATGTGCGGCGTGACGATGCTCCCGTAGCGGTAGCTGCACTGGAATTCGCCGAACGTATCGGTGTACGGAGGAACTTCGACGCCCTTGTCGTACACGCGAATCTTTTCGAGGTTTTCCACATCGTCATAGACCGCCATCTTCTTGCTGCCGACGACGGTGATCCGGCGCACCTTGCACGGATCGAGCCAGCTTACGTGGACGTGCGCCAGCAGGTTCTCGCCGAACTGCATGTGCATGTAGACGATGTCGTGGATGTGCTTGAAGACCGATTTGCCGCCCTGCGCGCTGACGCTGGTCGGTTCTTTGCCGAGCAGGTAGAGGAGGATCGAAATATCGTGCGGCGCGAGATCCCACATGGCGTTGACGTTCGGCTGGAACAAACCGAGGTTCGTCCGCACGGCGTCGATGTAGTAAATCTCGCCCAATTCGCCGTCGTCGATCAACTGCTTGAGCGTCAGCACCGCCGAGTTGTACTCGAACGTATTGCCGACCATCAGCGTCAGGTTGTTGCGCTCCGCAAGGTCGATCAAGGCTTCGGAATCTTCCGAGCGCAAGGTGAGCGGTTTCTCAACTAACACGCTCAAGCCGTGCCGCAAGCAGTCAGACGCGATCATGTAGTGAGTGGCGGGCGGCGTGGCGATCACCACCGCGTCCAAGCCCATGTTGAACAGTTCCTTATAATCGTTCACTGTGCGGATCGCCGGGAACTGCTTGGCGATGCGATCCAGTCGTTCCTGCTTCATATCCGCCACCGCAACGAGATTCGTCTTCGGCATTTCCATGAAGTTGCGGATCAAATTGGGTCCCCAGTAGCCTGCGCCGATCACCCCGACATTGATAACTGCTGCGCCGTTATTTGCGCTCATCATCCCCCCTTAGCCCGCACCCTTACCGCGAAACACGGCAAGCGGTGTCTTAATCAAAATGCTCAGATCGGTCAGCAGCGATTGGTTTTCCACATACCACACGTCGAGATCGACCATGCCCTCGAAATCCACCTGACTGCGGGCAGTCACCTGCCACATGCCGGTCATACCGGGCTGCGCTTCGAGGCGGCGGAGATGCTGCGACGTGTACAAATCGACTTCATACGGCAGCGCCGGACGCGGACCCACCAGCGACATATCGCCCCGGAAGACGTTCCACAACTGCGGCAGTTCGTCGAGGCTGGTCTTGCGCAGGAACTTGCCCACCGGCGTGATGCGCGGGTCTTCGACCAGCTTGTATTTCTTGTCGCCGGTCGCGTTCCCGTTCATGCGCTTGACGGTGTCATCATCCTTGTTGATGATGGCGGTCACGAACTGCTGGTGGATGTCGCTGCGCGAGTTCTGGTACATCGTGCGGAACTTGTAAACAATGAAGGGCTTGATCTCCCAGAACTTGCTGCCGCCGCGCGCTTTGACGCGCACGCCTACCCGTTCCTGAGCGTAAATCGCTCCGCCCGGTGAGTCGCGGCGAATCAGGACGGCGATGAGGAGCAGCACAGGAGACAAGACGATCAGCGCCGTGCCCGCCACCACGATATCAACCGCGCGCTTAGCGATGAAGTACAGGCGAATAGCTCGTTTCTTCATCATTTCGAACCTGCTCCCTTCCCGGTACGGACAACTGCCCCCCATGCTACGGGCACGTGCCTTTCAATGGACTAAAACTAGTTTGCTTTCGGTTAGATGGTTCTTAACTCGTAATGTGAAATGATAGGCGTTAGTTTCACGCAAGGTGGGAGCGGTTAACGTCAGCATAGCAAGCAGTCGCGTAGAGGGATGTATGCAATATCAAACGCTAATTAATCAAACCGAAGCCCGCCAGATGGACTTCTACCGGCAAATGTTCGCGATCCGCCGTGTTGAAGAGACGCTGCTGACGCTGTTCTCCAAAGGTCTGCTGTATGGGACGGTGCACACCTGTTTAGGTCAAGAAGCGTGCGCCGTCGGCGTGATCAGCGCACTGGATCGGGGACGGGATGTGGTTTGGTCGAATCATCGCGGGCATGGTCATTTCCTTGCTTACACGGGCGACATCGCCGGATTGATCGCCGAGGTGATGGGCAAGGTGACGGGCGTGTGCGGCGGGATCGGCGGGACGCAGCATTTGCACGCGGGTGGCTTCTATACCAACGGCGTACTCGGCGGCACGGTCGCCTGTGCCGTTGGCGCAGCATTCGCAGAAAAGCTGCAAGGCACGGGCGCGACCAGCACCGTGTTTTTCGGCGATGGCGCGATGGGCGAGGGCATCATCTACGAGAGCATGAACATCGCCGCGCTGTGGAATCTGCCGGTGCTGTTCGTGCTGGAGCACAACCGCTATGCGCAGAGCACGCCCTATCAACTGGAACACGCCGGACGGCTCGAAGATCGCGCCCGTCCGTATGGCATTGAAACTTGCGAGGTCGATGTGACCGACGTGGCGGAAGTCCACGCCATCGCCAGCCGCCTCGTCGAGACGATTCGCGCCGAAAACCGCCCGATCTTCCTCGTCTTGCGGACGAATCGCTTTGCGGCGCACAGCAAGGGCGACGACACGCGCCCCGCCGACGAGATCGCGCAGATGAAGCAGAACGATCCCGTGCTGCGCCTGCGCGAAACACTGGCGGAAGCTGCGCCGGACATGCTCAACGAGATCGAGACCGAAATCGAGCAAGCTATCGCCGAGGCGGTCGAGCAGGCGACACGCGCCGAGCATATGCAGCCTGACGCCTTTCTTGAAAGGATCGCCCGATGAGCACCTACCTTGCAAGCTTGCAAAGCGCCATCCGCGACCTGCTGGCGGCAGATGAGCGCGTATGCGTGTTAGGCGAGGACATCCTCGACCCGTATGGCGGCGCGTTCAAGGTGACGCAAGGCGCATCGACCACCGCGCCGGATCGCGTCATGACCACGCCGATCAGCGAGGCGGCGATTGTCGGCGTCGGCGTCGGCATGGCGCTGCGCGGTCTGCGCCCGATTGTCGAGATCATGTTCGGCGATTTCGTCACGCTCGGCGCGGATCAGTTGATCAACTACGCCAGCAAGCTCCCGCCGATGTTCAACGGCAAAGCTGCCGTGCCGCTGGTTGTGCGCACGCCGATGGGCGGGCGGCGCGGCTACGGTCCGACGCACAGCCAGTCGCTCGAAAAGCTGTTCTTCGGCGTGCCGCACCTGTCGATCCTTGCGCCATCGCAGTATCACGATCCGGGCGCGCTGCTCACAGCGGCGGTGCAGCACGACGGCGAGGTGACGCTCTTCATTGAACACAAACTGCTCTACCCGGCGCGCCTGCACACGCAGAGCGGTGACGGCATTTATGTCACGAATGCGCCGGGAACTGACCCACGCTTTCCGACCAAAATCGTGCGCAATTACGTGCAGGGTACGCCTGACGTGGCGATCATCGGCTACGGCGGCGCGAGCTTGATCGTTCACCCGCTGCTGGCGCAGCTCGCCGACGAGGAAATCCGCGTCGCCGCCGTCTTCCCCGCACAGGTGCAGCCGCTCCCGGCAGCCGACCTGATCGCGGCGGCAAGGGAAGCCAAGCGCGTGATCGTCGTGGAAGAAGGTACGCGCGCGTTCGGTTGGGGTGCGGAAGTCGCCGCGACGCTCAACCATGCGCTGTGGGGGCAGTTGGAAGCGCCCGTCGCCCGCGTCGCCGCGCTCGATACGATCATCCCTGCCACGCGCCCGCTCGAAGACTTGGTTCTCCCTTCGACGCGCGACGTCGAACAGGCTGTATATGAGGTGCTGGCATGACGGAATATATCCACGCTCCGCAAATCAATGTCAACGAGGACCAGATGGTGCTGGTCGAGTGGACGAAGACCGCCGGGACGCGCGTCCGGCGCGGCGAAGTGATCGCCGTGCTCGAAACATCCAAATCGACGTATGAGCTGCAAGCCGAAGCCGAGGGCTTCTTCTACCCGTTCGCGGACGCCGGGATCACGGTCGGCATCGGCGAAGTGATCGCCGCGCTAGCGGAGACGCAGGAACAGCCCGCGCCGCCCGCGCTCGCCGCCCCGCCCGAAGCGATCCACGTCAACGGGGAAGCCGTGCCCGCTGGCGGCAAACAGTGGACAAAGAAAGCCGAACTGCTGGCGCAGCGGCATCAGTTGAATCTCGACGACGTGGCGCGCCAGTTCGGTGGGCGGACGATCACCGAGGACGACATACGCGGGATCATCGACAGTGGGGGGAAAGCCCCGGCAGCGCCCCGCATCGACCTGCACGATCTGGTCGATGATGCCTACCCCGCCAATCATCAGCAGCGTGTGCTGGTGTTAGGCGGCGGGATGGGCGCGGCGCTCGTGCTCGACGTGATCCTGCGCACGCCCTCACAGCGCCCGGTCGGGATTCTCGACGACAAGCCCGATTTGCAGGGCAAGGCGATGTTCGGCGTGCCGGTGATCGGCAAAATGAACGACATGGTGGCGCTGTGGGACGCGGGCAAGTTCGACGCGCTGGTGATCGCCATCAGCACGCTGATTCCCGTGCGCGAAAAGCTCTACCAGCAGGCGGTCACCAACGGGATTCCGCTGGCGAACGTGATCGACCCGACGGCGGTCATTCATCAAAACGTGGCGCTCGGTCAAGGCAACGTGATTCTAGGGCTGGTGCGCATCGGGACGTGTTCGATCATCGGGAACAACAACTTCATCAGCGCCTACAGCAACATCGAGCATCATAACCGCTTGGGCGATCACAACACGTTCGGTCCCGGTGTCATGACCTCCGGCGATGTGACCATCGGCAGCAAGGTCAAGTTCGGCACGGGGATTTTTGTCGAGCCGCATGTGCAGATCGGCAGCGATTCGATCATCGCGTCCGGGGCGATCCTCACCTCGAACGTCCCGCCGGAGTCGCTGGTCAAGACGAAGGCGAATTTCCACATCCAGCCGAGGAATGGGTAAGGACGCCTCACCCCGTCCGACCTTCGGTCGGCAATCCCCTCTCGCCGCTGCGCTTAGGGAGAGGGGACTTGAAAGGCTTGTCCGGTATTCAATCATCGCCATTTAGCCGCCGAGGGTTGAAACCCTCGGTTACGCTCGTCCATCCCCGAAACGACACTTTACCAGCCCCTTGCTTTGCTTCGCAAAGACGTGGGCTTGGTCTTTATAGGGTCTGTCTGCAAACTCATTGTAGCCCTCATCCCCCGTCCCCTTCTCCCTCAGGGCGAAGGGGTGA
>JACSRG010000501.1 GCA_014879865.1 Anaerolinea sp. | reverse complement strand
CTGATCGGTCAGGGCCTGCACCTTCGCATCAAGCGTGTCGATCTTGCCTTCAAGGTCTCTGGCAATTGCCTTACGCGAACCCACCAGATCAGGCTGGTGCTGAAGGTAGAAACCAACTGCCTCGCGCACCAGGTCGGCACGGCTGGTCATATCCCCCTTGCGATTCCTTGCGCGGTTGAGTTCATCCAACCGGCTCGCCTGATCTGGTGTGAAGCCGACGGTGAAACGGATTTTGTTTCGGTCTTTGCCTTTCATGGATGCTCCTTCAATTGACGTTCAACGGCTGCCTTGAGCTGCGCAGTCGGTCGGAAACGGAAATACAAACGCATCAGATGCTCTGGGGAGCTGCTGCCCATCTGAGCCTGAATCACGCCGCTGTTTCGCATCTGCTGAACTTCTATCCTCAGCGTGCCCAAATTGCGGATCATGACCTCGTCGGAGTGCGCCAGCGCCGTACTCCACACTTCCACAAGCACCTCCAAGACGTCTTCGACCTGACGCTGTGTTAGGTCAGGAAAGCGTCGTGCAGCGGCACTGACAAGCTGTCGATGGTTCATCGGGACGACCTTTCTGGTTCGTTTCCGAACCGGTTCATGTTCACCCGCGAAATCGGCGCGGGGTGCTGCGTGTGGACAGGGACGTATCCCGTCCACACGCTCGGCGGGTGCGTAGCACCGCCGAACCGGTGCTGCCGCCGCGAGGCGCTGCACCGAAGCCCTGCGGCGCTTGAGCAGCCAGCGATTTAGCTGGCTCTCCGAGGGAGGGGCATCGGGGGCGCGTCCAACTTGTGGACGACCAGCGGCATACGCGCCCCCGCCCCGACCGAAGGAGCCGACACCGCACCGCGAGACAAGTCCGCACTGCACGCGGCGTTCGGCTGCGTTCATGCTTTGCATGGCGACCGGTCTCACCATCCGGCTTTGCCCAGCTTCGCCTTGCGTCGAGCGAGTGCGTCGTTTGAGAGGCTGTCGTCTGACGCTTCGGATCGGGGCTGCGCCACACTCATCGGTATTGAATTGAGTCCGACCCGTCCGAGCAGCGCCTCCAGATAGGCAGGCATGTTGTCCAATGCGCCCCGTATCCATGCCGTGTCGTTCAGGACTTGCAGCACAGCATTGCCATCCACCGGCACGGTCTGGCGGCGTGCCGCTTCGACCAGCGGCAGCCCTTGGAGATAGACCCGCAGCAGGTCGCGCATGACCGCGCTGCGTTCACCATCCTGCATCCCTTCCCACCATTCCAGAATGTCGCGGTCGGTATCGAAGAATGCCTTGAACGCGATCAGCTTGTGTTCCCGTTTCGGTGGGCGTTTCCGACTCATCCTCCCTCGCTTCCCGGTTTTATCGCCGTCAAATTGTCCGTCTAACCCGTAAAACCCGCTCATGATGCACGCTCCGCGAACCGGGCATAGTTCAGGTAGCCCTGCGCGTTGGCAATTTGTGCCTGCCTGACCAACTGAGTCTGCGGATAGGCACTGATAACCTCGCGCAGGACGTATTCCGCTCCGCCGCCGGAGAGATAAATCACATCGACAATCGTCCCGGACTTCCACTTCTCACTGAGCAGATTGAGCGTGGCGCTCCGCAGCGGCGCGAGGGCTTCCTCGACCGCTTCCCGGTAATCGACCGGTTCACCGCTGGCGCGGAACTTCCCGGTCCGCAGCACCTCCTCGATGATCCGGTAGGGCATCTTCTGGCGGTAGTCGCGTTCCAGCATCTCGGCGATGCGCTCCTGCGCCGTGAATACGCCGCTTTCCACGCTCCCGCTCTCGGCGTCGATGTATTCGCCGTCGTCGTCCAGCGCGATATCGACGGTGTACGTGCCAACATCGCAGACACCCGTTCGCATGAAGGTGTGCGCTGGATTGAGGTCGCCGACCGAAGTCAGCGTGCGTGAGTAGATCGTCCCGTACGGCTGCGGCATGACCATGACCTCAGTGACGTTGGCGATCACCTCCGCCGAGTCAGTTTGAATCAGGTGGGTTCCCAACAGCGTCCGCTTGAGTTCGACGGCATCGCGCATGTGGTCACACGGCAGACCGGTCGCAACCCGAATATGAACGGCATCGCGGTCGCGTGTCCCGTTGAACAGCTTGCCGATGGCGACCTTCGCCAGCCGCAGCCGGAAGGCGTTGCCCATCGTCGCTTCGTTGGCGGTGCGCCCGCGCAGCCGGAGCAGTTCGCCCGGCGGCAGCTGCGCCAATGCCAGATCGCCGACAAACCACATCCCCTCGTTGTCAACGATCTGATCGCCGGGATGCCGCTGCGCGATCTCCGCCTGCTGGAACTTGATCTCGCGGGCGTGACCCGCAACCGATGGAAAGGTGATGACGGTCTCGCTGGTGACGGCTTTGACGACGCCATAGCCGATGTCCAGCCCGATGGTGGTTACGCCGTTCGGCGCGATCGGAATGAGAGTGTTTCGCCGCTTACTCATCTTGATCTCCTGAATCGACAACAGCCTGATCCGACGCACCTTCGCCGGACGCAGCTGTAGAACCAACTGGGTTAGGGATGATGCTGGTGATCTGGCGCAGGCAGCGGGCAAGGTAGCGCGAGCGGTCGTTGTGTCCACGCCCATCCTCGGCAAGCTGGATGTACTCCAACGCCAAATCGAGCGACAGCCGGAACTGCTCCACCAGAGGGAGCGAGTTCAGCTTTTCCAGATCGGTTGGTGGTGGGTGCAGCCGCTTGACCTCCGCAAACGCCCACAGCAGCACATCACGGTCACGCGAAGCGCCATAGGGCATGTGCAGTTCCACATCGCCCGCTTCGGTGCTAACCGTGTGCAAAATCAAGCCGAGCGGGAGCAGCGCGGAAGGCTGCTGCCATCGCCTGACCTGCCATCGCTCCTCGGTGGAGAGCGCCTCGACTACGTAAATCGACGATTTCTCCTGTTTCATGGGGTATCTCCTGAACGCGAAGAAGCCGACTCCCCGTTATTGGGATCGGCTTCAGGACGAACAAATTTGGGGAGAGAACGGTTCTCAAACGCGCGGGCGACGTCGCTCAGGTCAAATGGGCGCAAGTCTTGTCGAGTTACTGCTCCATCAACAAATGTCGGTTTTTTTGGAGGGCAAAGCGCGGCTGATCTTCGAAAACTGCCCGATCCGCGTGATTTTCTCACAGCGGCAGGGGATGAACGTCTTCCGCGATGACGCCGCCTTCGCTCATCTCAACCCGCAGCACCGGGACATCATCGCGCAATTGCCGCGCTTCCATTTTGTACTGGATATACAGGACGAGGGGCTGTGGTACCTCGTCAATCATCCGACGCCCGGCGAGCTTGCTCGCTTCCAGAGTACGTAGAAGTACGGAGTACCAAGTACTGGGTACTGAGTTTTTCTGCTTTTCTCAGTACTCGGTACTCAGCACTCAGTACTGGAGGAGGAACGATGCCCAAGAAGCCAACCCCATCGCCTGCACCGTGGCAAGACCTCGAACAGCAGGCGTATCACGCCTACCGCGAATGGCCGATCTGGTTGCTGCTGCGTGAGCGCGAACTCGCCGAACGGTTGGGGAAACGTCCGCCGGCGGTGAAGTCGAAACCGGCGGAAGGAGAAACCAAGTGAACGTGATGATTGTCGAAACACCCGCGAAAGGGCGCACCTTAGCGCCATTGCTGGGCAAGGACTGGCGCGTCGAAGCCTGTTACGGACCGCTGCGTGACTTCCCGGAGGATGAATTGGGGATCGACGTGGCGCGCGACTTTCGCCCGATATTTCGGCTACTGCCGGGGGCGGGTGGGCGACTACGCAAGTTGGCACAGGTGATGCAGGAAGCTGATGTGGTGTACTTCGCGACCCGACCTGATGCCGAAGGCGAAGCCCTCGCAGGGCAGCTCCTCGAACTGGTGAACCTGCCGCCAGATAAGCCCACCTACCGCCTTCATCTGCCGACACTCACGCCGACGACGTTGAGCGAAGCGCTGGAGCATCCCCGACAGATCGATCTGAATCGCGTCGAAGCTTACACCACCCGCCTCATCGTGGATCGGCTGTTCAGTCATCTGGTCGCGCCACTGGCGGATCGGATGCTGGACGGGAAGTATCCGCTGGATCGACTGGCGTGCGTCGCGCTGCGTCTGATCGCCGAGCGCGATACGGCGGCAAAGCTCTCGTATGCCACGATCCACGCCCATTTTGATACAACCGATGGGGACTTTGATGCGCTGCTGACGACGCAGAAGCTCGGGCAAGCCCGCCTCAATGTCCCCAATCAAGCGGAGAAACTACGCGATGTCCTCACGCAAGCGCACTATCAGGTGGCGAAAACGGCGCAGACCGTTCGTCCCCGACCGCCGCTCCCACCGTTCACGCCGATCACCCTGCTCCAGGCTGCCGCCGGGGAACTGGGACTCACGGCAGCGCAGACCCGCGCATTGGCGCACTCCCTCTACGACCACGGCGCGATCACCTTTCCCGAAACCGCTGCGACGCGGGTCACACCGAAAGCGGTGATGGCGACGCGGGACTTCATCCGCCAGACCTACGGTGACGCCTATCTCCCCCATGAGTCCTCATCAGAGGGAGTTGAGATCGCTGAGGCGATCCGACCGACGGACGTGAATCGACTGCCGGAAACAGTAACTGGCGATGGAGCGGCGCTCTATAAGTTGATCTGGCAGCGTTTCATCGCGGCGCACATGGCACCTGCCCGCTATCGCCTGCGCGGTGCGCTCATTCATGCGGGCAAGACGCCGGATCAGCCGTATCCTGTGTTCTTCCGCGTGCAGGATCACCGGTTGGAGTTTGACGGCTTCCTGCGCGCTTATTCGGAACTGAAACCAGAAGCAGATACCACCCCATCGCCGTTCGACGTACTGGCCCATTTGCACACCGGACAGGCGCTGATGCTGCCCGATCTGCGTGTGGAGCGCCACGACGCGCCCACATCCGCCTACACGGAAGCGACTCTGCTAACAGAACTGGCGTCACGCGGCATTCCAATATCCGATGCGAGCGCAAGGCTGGTGGCAAGCGGGTATGTGGTCGCCGAGGTGGGTCAGTTGAGGCTGACCGAGATGGGCAGACGCTTGCACGCCTATTTGGAGGCGTACTTCGCGGACGTACTGACAGACGACTTCACCGCGCGCTTGCACGCCGATTTCGACCGGATTGCCCAAGGCGAAACGGAGCGGCTGACGGCGGTGCGTGGCTACTGGGCGACCCTGCAACCTGACATCATTCGCGCGACCGAAGCGCTGGTCGGCGCGCAGCACACGTCGATGACCCCTGTGACGGAGGAGCGGCATGACCGAGATACCTAGACACGATGATCCGGGCAGTGCCGACCTGAATTCGCCTGACGTCCTGTCCGCGCCGGATTACTACTTCGGCTTTGGGGTAGGTAAGCACAATCAGCCCTCTCTGGAGGCGGTTAAGACGTGGATGGCGGGCGATGAGCGCCGCTTCGACACCTTCACCATCGCCGAATATGGCAGCTACGACGAGGCAGGACGCGACGAGGACGAACTCAACGCCGTCTT
>JACSRG010000606.1 GCA_014879865.1 Anaerolinea sp. | reverse complement strand
GCGCCATCGACCTCCGCCGCCTCATAGATCGAGTCGGGAATCGCTTGGAGCGCGCCGCTGCAAATCAGCATGAAGTAGGGGAACGTCAGCCATAAGTTGACGATCAAAATAGCAACTTTTGCCCAACCGGGATCGGACTGCCATGCAGGTGCCCATCCGAACAGCTTTTCAATGTTGGTCGTGATTACGCCGAGGTTCGGGTTGAGCATTCCGCGCCAGATCAAGATGCTGATCATGCCGGGGATCGCATAGGGGATCAGCAGCATCGAACGGACGATGCGCACGCCGGGGAAGCCGCGATTCAAGATGAGCGCGACGAACAGACCGAGCGCGAACGACGTGAACACCGAGAAGAACGAGAAGGCGAACGTCCATGCGAACACGCGCACGAGCGGACCGCTGATCACCGGGCTGTTGATGATGCGCGTGAAGTTGTTGAAGCCTACGCCGACCCAGTAGCCGTTCGGCGCGATGGAGCCATCCGGCGCGACGAAATTGCCGATGGTGTCGTCGGCGGCGTAGACCGTGCCGCTCTCGCGGTCGATCAGCGCGTTCTGCGCTTCGTCAAACACCCATTTCTGCCGGAACAGCCCCGCCTGTGTGCGCGATGCGATCCCAATGGGGTTCTCCGGGTCGCCGAATGTCATGTCTTGAATCTCGGACAGCGCGCGGAAGCGTTCTCCACCGTCCAGCCGTGTATAGCCCTCGTAGGCGTCCGGCACATCGCCCGACACCGGGATCAACGGTTGATCCGGGATGGCGAAGAAGGTTTGCCCGTCATCGCTCGACAGCCATAAGCCATATGTCCCTGCTTCATCGCGGAAGACTTCCCACGAGTAGCTGGCTTCGCCTTCAGGGAGGTACAGGGTATCCGCCATCAGTTCGACGGCTTCGACCTTCGTGTACCGATGCCCGTCGCTGTAATTGGTGAAGGCGACATAGAGCGTGTACAGCATCGGGTAAATCACCAGCAGGGCGACGAAGCCCAGCGCAGGCGTCATCCAGCGCAGGGGCCACAAGTGCGGATTGAGGTTGATATAGCTCAACCCCAGCGCCGTGACGATGATGGTGATCCCCAGAAACCAGTTGCCATCCCCGATCACCGAGACCGCCAGCAGAAGCGCGAATACGTCGGCGATGCCGATGACGATCAGGCGCAGCGCGAGATTCGGGAAATTAAGGGTAGCTAGGGAGCCGCGAGGCTCCCTAGCTGGCGCGACCGCGCTCATCCACCGACCTCAACGGTCAGCGTATTGCTGGTCGAATCGAACGAGAAGATAACTTCCGCATTATCCGCCGGGACGGTGAAGGTGATGTTCGCGCCATCGCGCGCGCCATCTGCACCGTAGTTGACGTCCCACGTCATATTGAGCGCGGCTTTGACCTGATAATCACCCGCCGGAAGCGCGGTGGTCGAGAAGCTGTAAACGCCGTCGCCATCCGCATCTTGCAGCAGCGAGCGCAGGCAGTTGGGCTGCCAATCGCCTTCGCAGCCGATTTCGTCCTGATAGTCGCCGGGGGCGGTGACGAGCAGGAAGTTGACGTTATCCATCACCCAGTGGGTCTTGTGATCATAGACGAACGTCACGGGGGTTTCTTCGGTCAGCACGAGCGCGATGTTCGCGCCGTCGCGGGCAGCATTCGCGCCGTAGTTTTCGTCCCACGCATTATCCAGCGCGACCTTGTATTCGTATTCGCCTGCCGGGAGGACGAACGTGCCCATCCAGACATCGCTGGCAGCGCTGTAGCCCAACTGCACGTTTTCGCATGCGGGATCCCAGTCACCGGCGCAGCCTGCCGCCGAGTCAACCGTGCCGGGGATCGACACAGCCTGCGGACCATCTTCCGGCGGCGTGTCGCCAACGGGCGCAGCCGCAATTTCGATTTCGCCGCCCGCGATCAGCGTGACGATCTGTTCGCCCGCCGTCGTGAACGCTTCTTCAGCCGTCAGGTCGCCCTGAATGATGAACTGCTGCGCGTTCGCGGCTGCGCCCCAGACCGAGGTCATTTCGGGGATCGACGGCTGCGGCACGCCCACCAGACCCGCCTGTTGGAAGGCTTCGAGGTCGGGGTCAGCCAGCGCTTCGAGCGTGGGGATGAACGCCGGGGGACGCGGATCGACATCGTACATCGCCTGCATGGCTTCTTCGGTCGCCATGAAGTCGAGCAGGAAAGCTTCCGCCAACAGTGCATCTTCGGTGTAGGCGCTGATCATGAAGCCCTGACCGCCGATGAGCGGCTGACCGGGACCCGCCGAACCTGCCGGAATGTCGCTGATGGCATACGGAACGCCCGATTGGATGATGCGCGGCAGCGCCCATGGACCGGTGATGATCATCGCGGCGTCGCCGGTTTCAAACAGGGTGTGCATCACGTCGTAATCGACGGCGGTCGGGATGTAACCCGCATCCGCCATGCTTTCCAGCCACGCGCCCGCTGCAATCGTGCCTTCGGTGCCGATGCCGACATCCTGCGGATTGTAGTTGCCCGCATCATCGCGCCCGAAGATGTAGCCGCCGAACGCGCTGACGATGGGGAAGAAGTGATAGAAGTCGGTCGTCTGGATGATGTAGCCGAATTCCGACGCGCCGCTGGTGATTAGCTCGGCGCTGACCGAGGCAACTTCATCCCATGTCGCCGGGGCTTCGGGGACGAGGTCGGTGTTGCGGAAGAAGGCAACATTTTCGACCGCGTACGGCACGCCGTACAGTTCGCCGTTGTAGGTAAACAGCGACAGCGACGCGGGCGTAAAGAGTTCGGCTTTGTCGCCGAGGTCGAGCGGACGCACCGAGCCATTCAGGACGAGTTCGCCGATCCAGTCGTGCGCGGCGATGATGATGTCGGGACCTTCGCCCGTCGGACCGACGATGCCGAGATTGGCGCGGATGTCGCCCATGCCGATTTCTTGCACTTCGACGGTGACGCCGTATTCAGCCGAGAACTGCTCCGCCAAGCCGCTCAACGCGGCGGTACGGGTGCGATCTGCCCAGATCAGCAGATCAGCATCGTCTTGGGCGGCGATGGGGGTGACGAACAACACAGTGATGAATAGGACAAGGACTGCAAACAGCAGGTGACGCTTCATAGAATTCCACTCCATACACGAATTAAGTAGTCGAAACGCAGTACACGGAACGTTGGCGAACGAAAACCTCCTTAATTTCCCTCTCCAACACCGGCAGCCAAACCGGAACGCATCTTCCGGAGCAGCGTCAAAAGATGATCTTGTTCTTCGGGGTCAATTACGCTCAAGTACTTGGTCAACGCCTCGCTGTGCGCATCGTGGACGCGCTGGCGCAGTTCGACGCCGAGCTGCGTCAATACGACGCGCTGTGCCCGCCGGTCGTCCGGGTCGGTGACGCGGGTGATCAACTTGGCGGCTTCCATCTGGTCGATCAAGCGGGTGATCGTGCTGCGTGCCAGCAGCATCAGGTCACTGATGGTGACGAGCTGCTGCCCTTGCAGCGGATCGAGATGAAGCAGGACGTTGTACTGCGTGGAGGTCAAGCCAAACTGGCGCAGCAGTTGGCGGTCAAAAGCGTCTAGGTAGACGTAAATGTCAATGAGTAAGCGATATTCTTGATAAGCAACCGAGTCGGTTAGTGCGTTAGAAAGCAGCATCGTTGTTCCTGAAATTGTTGCGCCCGCAACTATTCTTAGTATAGCGCGGGCGCGATCAGGGGCAACGGGGAAGATTGTGCAATTTGTATGAGTTTACACGACTCGGACAAGCGTCCCGACCTGCGCCCAGTTGAAGAACCATTCGGCTTCGGCAACGGGCAGGTTGACACACCCGTGACTCATCGGGCGACCGAAGGCGTTATGCCAGTACGTCCCGTGAATGCCGTAGCCCTGAAAGAAGTACATCGTATACGGGACTTGCGGCAGGAAGTAATCGGGTCCAGCCATATCGTCGGCGACGTACTTCACGTAGATGTTGTAGTCACCCAGTACAGTGGGCGTTGCGGGCAGCCCCGTCGAGACGAGATGCGACCGCACCAACTGACCATTCTCATAGGCGTAAATTCGCTGATCGTTCGTCGAAACGACGATGGATTTGCCCGATGCCAGCGGCGCGGCAGGAATGTTTTCGGGGATGTACTCGCCGCCTGCCGGGATGATCAATTCTTGCCCGACCCAGATGACATCGGGGTTGCTGATGTCGTTGAGCGCCATGATGTCTTCAACGCTCACGCCGTACTGCCGCGCAATCAAGCCGAGTTCCTGCCCGCGTTCGACCACATGGGTTGTCTTTTCGCCGGTGTAGGTCGCGCCTGTCACTTCTTCGGGCGGGATCGTCTCGATCATGTCGAGTTCAAACACGCCGTCCGCCAGTTCGCCGCTGACATCGACGCGCAGACGATCCAGCATAACGGGGATGTCCATCGAGCGTCCGTTTTGCGGCGGGCTGGCAACGGGCGCGACGTTGACGGTTTCGCTCAACGTGACCAAGCCCATCTGCGCGGCATTCAGGTCAACCGTATAGACGGGATCGACTGCCGCGCCGCTGTGTGCGTCTTTGACGGCTTGCAGGGTCGCGGCGGAATCGAACGTCACGCCTAGATCGGATAGGGGGATGTCCCAAGACCGATCCCGGTCGGTGACGCGGATCGGACGGTTAACCAGCGTGTCGATCTGTTCCTGTGCAGCTTGATACGACAGATCGCCGAGCGGGAGACCCGATACGCTCACGCCGGACATCACGCGCTGCGGTGACAGCACGACCAGCGCGCCGAGTCCTGCCAGCAGCACCAGCGTGATCAACACAACCGCCACCCCCACGCCGATCAGCAGGGAGAGTGTGGTTGGATTCATGCGACCGCGCGTAGTTTGCGCCGCTCTGCGCGCCGGGTAGGGTGGGCGCGGTTTGATGTAGGGTTGAGTTTGATTCATCATGTATTCGATTCTAGTTCCGTTTCAATTTATAGACGTAAGAATTGGCAGATTTCTACCCTCCGGTTGCCCTACGCCGCCCAAAAAACCTTAAAGATCGGGGCTATTGCGGAATCTATGCCTACGCATTAAGATTTGTTGTGGAGCTTTAAGGGTGGTTTAACCAGAGGAGTCGGCGTTTGAATGAGACGCGGACATACCGTGTAGAAGTCTGGTCGCGGGTGAGCGATGCGCTTCGCGATCCCAGAGTTCAAACTGCTCATCAATTAGGGATAGAGTCGATAGTCGGATCGCTTGGCGTCCGACTATTTTTTTTGTCTGGGGTTGTAACGCCAAGCGAAATTGAAACGCTGGCAGTCGAACTGCTGGCGGATCCGGTAACGGAGCAGTACAGCATCGACGAAGGCGCTGCGATTTCGGCAGATCACACGCTGGAAGTGACTCTGCTGCCGGGAGTCACCGACCCGGCGGCGGAAAACCTGCTGCGGGCAGCGCACGCGCTTGGTGTGACCGGGCTGGAACGCGCCGCAACGGGCGAACGCTGTCTGCTGCTGGGAACGCTCTCGCGGCAGGAATTAGAGACGCTGGCGGTCAA
>JACSRG010000605.1 GCA_014879865.1 Anaerolinea sp. | reverse complement strand
CGGTTCGAGCTTCTTGCGCAGGCGGCTGATATTCACCCAGAGGTACTGCGTCTCGCCTTGATGTTCGGGTCCCCAGACTTGGCTGAGAAGCTGCTTGTGCGTGACCGTCTGCCCCTTGTTCATGACCAGCGTGTAGAGCAGATCGTATTCGATGCGCGTCAGTTCAATTGGCTTGCTGTCGAGGAAGACCATACGCTTGGCGAAGTCGATATACAGGTTGTCGATTAACAGCGGCTCGCTCATGCGATCCGGCAGGTGACGGCGGCTGAAGATCACGCGCACGCGCGCCAGCAGCTCGTCCACGTTGATCGGGCTGGCGATGAAATCGTCCGCGCCCGCGTTTAAGCCATCGACCTTGTCCTGTCCGGCGCTGGAGTCCGCGATCAAGATGATCGGCACTTCGCTTTTCTGGCGGATTCGTTTGCATGCGTCGAGTCCGCCGCCCTCGCGCTGTTTCATGTCGATCACGATCAAATCCCAGTGCGCTTCCGTGACGGCGGGCAGCGCCTGCTCGAGCGAATTGTAGTCGATGACTTCGTAGTCTTCGTCCGCCAGCACTTCGACCAGCGTATTCGTCAGGGCGGAACGCCCCTTGATGACCATGATCCGGCTCATTTCGCGCTGCGGCGCGCCGACGGCGGTCAGCGGGATGGCGGGTGCGGTGGTCGCTTCGGGGGTTTCTTCCGGCAGCAGGAACGGTGACTCGGTGCTGACGCCATTCGACGGCAGGCTGATCGTGATGATCGTCCCCGCGCCATTGGTGTTGGCGGCAGCGCGTATGCTGCCGCCGCCGCGCCGGATGAGTTCTGCGGCGATGTAGACGCTCAGGTTGGCGTTTTCGCCGTCGGGGGAGTCGAGCTGACCGGGCGGCATGATCGCGCCCACGTCTTCGATGTGTAGGAACACATCACGCGCCCCCCCGCCGCGCGGCGGTTCGACGCGCACATTGATCGGTGCGCCGGGTGGCGAGGTGTCGATGCCCCGCTGGAGCAGTTGGGTCAGCGCGCGCTCGAACCCGAACTCGTCGGCGATCACGTTGAGCGGGACAAGGGGCAGATCGACGCGGATTTGCCGGGAAGCACGGGCGAGCGCCCGCGACCCCACGACGCGCTCGACCACGTCGTTCACGCGCACAGTTTCGCGGCGAATCGGGATGCCGCCGTGCTGCAAGCGGTAGAGATCGATCACGTTGTCCCACTGCCGTCCGATCCGGTCGATCCCGCCTTCGATCTCGTCCAGCATTCGCTGGCGTTCGCCATAGCTCAAATGCCCGTGCTGTTCGCGCAGCGACGTGATCTGGCTGCGGACATGGGCATACGATACCCGCTCGAACATCGCGTCGAGCCGGAATTCGTCCGTGCGCGTCTGCATCTTCGGGCGCACCACGCCGACCCAGCTCACGGCGTCGCCTTCGCTCCAAAACTTGACGAAATCGATCAGCAGTTCGACCCCGTCCGCGAGCGTCACGCCGACGATAGGGAAGTCGCCGTCATCCGGGTCGCTCAAACGCTCGCGCGCCGCGCTCAACTGCGCGAGGGTTTGCTCCGGCGTGCCGGTTTCGCCGGCAATGGCGCGCAGCAGCATCTCGACATCCTGATTCACGAACGCACTGGTCGGGACGCGGGTCATTTCCGTCACCTGCGGGTTGACCATAATCACCCGGCGGCGCTCGTCCACGAAGAAGATGCCTTCGTTGATGCTGACCAGAATCGACAGCACGCGCTGGTGATTCTTGAAGATTTCCTCGTTCAATTCGATGCGCTGAAGGGCATACACGGCGATCTGGATGATGTGGCTGACCAACACCGTATCCAGCGTGTAGCCGCCGACGATGCTCACGAACAGCACGCCCGAATGCTGGATCGGGAAGGCGATCACCTGTCCTGAGGACATCGCCGCGAAAACACCTGCCAGCGCATCCTCGTCGTCGCCGGTGATCGCGCGGGGGGCGTTCTCGCTGCCGTTGGTCGAATACCCCAGATTTCGCCAGACCGCCGCCGGATCGAGTGTGGGAATCTGGCTGACGACCTGACCGTCGTAGTTATCGACCGGGAGCTGATCGAACAGCCATGCGACCACCCGCGTCACGAGTGGGATTTCGGCGACCGCATTCGCCAATGCCTCTGCCACCCGCTGCGGCGAGTCGACGTTGGCGAAGGCGCGCCACACTTCGAGCAAACGCACGTTTGTCCGCAAATCCACCTGCTGCGCCTGATAGCGGATGGCATTGCGCAGTCCCGCCGTCATTTGCCCGGCGAACTGCTCGTAGATGAACAGATCGTCGGCGCTGATCGACCGCGCGAACACACCGATCGCGCCCATACCATCGCCCATCGGGACGATTGCCGCCGCCGAGGAGTCGGCGAAAATCGGGATCGGCACGTAATACGGATTGCGGCTCATATCCTCGTAAATCTGAATCAATTGGCTGCGAATCGTCCACAGGAACGGATCGTAATCGCCGGGATGGAGCACGCTCTCGAACAACTGGTTCTTGCCGATGAATTCGGCATTTCCGGCGTACAACCGGAAGCCAGCGCCCTCACGCAGCACGATGGCGACGCCTTCGACGCCAAACAGCACGCTGAGGAAATTGATCGACTTGAGGATGTGTAGGCGGGGTTCGCTGTTCGTCCCCTGCAAGCGTGTCAACGAGGCGATGACGTGGAGTTTCTGGTTACGTTCGACCCATATGCGATTCTGCGCGTGCAGCTTGAGCATCAACCGGACGTGTACCTGTAGTTCTTCCGCCGACAAACGCGGCGACAGCAGGTCGTCAACTCCTGCCCGGATCAAGCGCGTGTAATAATCGGCGTTCGCGTCTTCCGACAGCACAATCAAGGGAAGGGTAGGGAAGCGGCGCTTGAGTTCGCCGACCACCGCATAGACGTGCTCTTGCAGCAGCGTATCGTCCAGCATGATCAAATCGTAGCGGATGTTGTTCAGCGTCTTCACTGCGCCGTTGAGATCATCGGTAGCGATGAATTCGTGATTGTCTTGCAGCGGCGGCAGTACCCAAGGTTCCGGTTGTGCAGTCAGCAGTAAGATGAGTCCGCGTTTCGTTTTCACATTTACTCCAGAATCCATGCTATCATTTATATATAGCGTAATTAAGGTAAAAAGAGAATTGCAATGACGAACAAAACGGGGAAATTAACCAACCCGCGCCCGGTGGAGGTGGTCAATACCGCCGTACCACAAACCGCCCTATCGCTTGGTCTGATGCGCCCATGGCGGATGGTATTTGTGGTCAAAGATATGGGCGCGCGGATTGTCGTCGATGTAACTGATTCGGTGACGTTGGGTCGGGTACCGCCAACAGGGGGTGGAACACCGACAATCGATTTGCGTCCGTTTGGGGCAGAAAAAGCGGGGGTTTCGCGCAAACATCTGGTTGTAAAGGTTGAAGGTGATGGGGTCTATGCTGCCGATTTCGGAAGCGCAAACGGTTCACTGCTCAACGGCAAGCGCCTAGAGCCGAACACCTTCTACCCTATTCATCATCAGGATGAGATTGTCCTCGGTTTGCTCCAGATCGTGGTTGAACTCCTCATCGATCCACTCAGCTAAGGATGTCTGACCAGCACCGGCTATAATCCGTCACGCCCCAACTCGTCGAGTGCGTTTTGCAGTTTCCGCGCGGCAGCCTCAAGACCTTCGGCGTAACCTAACGCGCGGATACGGGCGGGACGGGGCAGATGCGTGTTGTCAGACACAATGCGCGAGTCGCGCGCCTGTGACAACCACTGTTCGACTAGCAGCGTGATGCGATGGCGTTTGGTTTCGACGTTCATCTGTATACTCGTGTACCTTGACAAGTTAATGATTCAACTATACCCGATGTTTGTCAAAATGAATTGACAATTCCACCTGTAGGTGACAATTTCCCCGACAGAAAGTCCTGCGCCAGTGCCTTCACATGACGGTCGGTTAGTTTCGCGTTCTTAATGATCACGGTCACGAGCACGCGGGGCTGATGCGAGTCCCCTATCAGCAGGCTGTGAATTTGCGCTGCGCGTGCCGGAGCGTCGAATTCGACGCAAAAGGTCTTTTCCTGCGGCATATCTGCCAATACATCGAATCGTGCATAGCGCATAGGTTCACCTCGTACTGTCTCGGTCGATCTCAAATACAGCAATCCCGCTTGAGCATCGATCTAAGGGAGTGTCGGCAATACTGCCATGACGAAGGGTGAACTGCGGTTCTATAGGTCTGTAGATCGGGAATGCAAGAGCGATTATACACGTATTACAATTCCAATTGCAACTCACATTTACTTCTTTCACGATTTTTTACACTTTTCACCCATGAGGAATGTGATGTTTCCCATAGACAAAACGTTACATGTATCATGCCCAAATGAAAGATAACTTTGCTATTTTGACAGTGAGTCGGTTTAATGCCACTTAACTTGAAATTTGCATAGGAGCAAACACTAATGAGAAAAACATTGATCGTCGTCTTAGTCGTTGTGGGCGTCATGCTGGTCTCGACCGGCATCGTTCTTTACGCGCAAGAAGCTCGCCCGCAGGTCACGCAGGGGGTGTTTGCCACCCTGCCAGATGCACCGCCTGTCCCCGAAGACAACCCGATGACGCCGGAAAAGATTCTGCTGGGGCAAATGCTGTACTTTGAACCCCGTCTGTCTGCCAGCGGCGTGATTTCGTGCCACACCTGCCATAACCTCAGCCTCGGCGGGACGGATCGTCTGCCCTCGTCGCTCGGTCACAACTTCGAGACCGGTGGTCGTAATGCCCCGACCGTGTTGAATGCCGCCTTCTTCAACCTGCAATTCTGGGATGGGCGCGCGACGGGTCTGGAAGAACAGGCACAGGGTCCGATTCAGGCTGGCGTCGAAATGGCGATGCCTGCTGACCTCGCCGTCGAACGCATTGCCGGAATCGAAGGCTATCTGCCGTACTTCCAAGCTGCCTTCCCCGGCGAAGAAAACCCGATCACGTTCATCAACATCGCCCGCGCCATCGCCACGTTTGAACGCACGCTGATCACCCCGAACGACGGGCTGGATCGCTACCTGCGCGGCGAAACCGACGCCTTGAGCGCCGATGCACAGCGTGGCATGGAAATCGTCGTGCAGCTCGGCTGCGTCGCTTGCCATCAGGGTCCGATGCTGTCGCTCGGCGTGCTGATGCCGTTCCGTCACGGTGAAGACCTCGGTCTTGCCAACGTGACCGGTCAGGAAGCCGACCAGTTCATGTTCCGTGTCGCCACGTGGCGCAATGTCTCGCTGACCGCGCCGTATTTCCACGATGGCAGCGCGGCGACGTTGGAAGACGCCGTCCGCACGATGGGTGTTGTCCAGCTTCAGCGCGACCTGACGGAAGAAGAAGTCTTCTATATCGTCGCGTTCCTCGAATCGCTCGAAGGCGAAATGCCGGTGGTGAATATCCCCGCGCTGCCCGCCGACTAGGATGTGTCTGCAAACTGCCCTCACCCTAAATCCCTCTCCCTGAGGGAGAGGGACTTCACCCCTT
>JACSRG010000559.1 GCA_014879865.1 Anaerolinea sp. | reverse complement strand
CTTTTCTTGCTTTTGTTCTTTCCTTACTTACTTGACGACTCCCGCCCGCCGCAGATCGTACAAAATGACCTTTTCCCATGACCCGCTGGTTTCGGCGGCGACGAAATGCACGCCGCGCTTGGCACAGTCCAGACTCAAATCATCGCGCCATTCCTGCACGCGCTTGATGTACAAATCGCGCATCCCGCCGTCGATGCTGACTTCTTGCGCCGCGCCCGTCTCCACATCGATCAAACGCAGATCGCCCGCCAGCGGCGGCGTGATCTCTTCCGGCGCGAGCACATGGATCAGCGCGACCTCGTGTCCCTTGCCGAGCAGCGCGTTGATCCCGTCGGTGATCCCGTTGGGCGTGAACAGGTCGCTGACGATGATCGCCAAGCCGGGACGCCCGCCCTTGAGCGCGTAGTCTTTCAGCGCGGCGTTGAGGTCGGCGCGCCCCGCCGCTTTCAGGTTGACCATGTAGTTGAGCAGCCCGACGCCGTAAGCACGTCCGCGTGCGGGACCAAACTGCGGCGCACCGTCTCCACCGATTGCGGCGATCACGAGGCGATCATTCGTCGTCAGCGAGATCGTGCCGAGTCCGGCGACCAATCGGCGCGCAAAGTCGAATTTGTTGGTTTCACCCTCGCCCCAGTTCATGCTGGCGGAGCGATCCAGCAGCAAATGGACAGCTAAATCTTCTTCGTCCTCGTACAGGCGCGTCAGCGGACGCCCCAAGCGCGCGTAGATGTTCCAATCGAGGCGGCGTAGATCATCGCCGGGGGCGTAGTTGCGGTAATCCGCAAACTCGATGCTCGTGCCGCGCTTGACCGAGCGCCGCTCCCCTTTGATCGCACCCGCCCGCACCCGCGTCGCCGCCAGCATCAACTGTTCCAGCTTGCGCCGCGTCTTCTCGTCGAAAAGCTGACCATCTGCCATTCGCTACTCTTTGTATATGTCGTTACGATTACCCACTCGCACGACAACGATCACTGTTTATCACGCTGTAGATCGTAAATGATCCGATACTTGCCATGAACCCGAAGCTTGTAGAGACCGGCAAGTTTGCCCTTGAAGGGCAAATGGCGTACTTGTTCAGCCGTCTCTGCAAGTTTTGTCAAACGACCACGTATTGCCTGCAAAACAGGCTTATCTAACCTCTTGAGATCGTCTTGTGCTGCTTGACTGATTTGCAGGCGGTACGCCATGTTGTTCCAGCCCTTGTTTACATCTCATCCCAAGCCAAGCGAACCGAACACTTCATCAGCATCGTCACCTGTACGCTCTGATACGAGATAGGCTTCAAGCGATTCGATAACTTCAGGTCGCAGTTCTGCGTCACCATCAGGATCGATCAACATGCCTAGCTTCTCCTCGACGACTTCCTCGACTACTTCGCGCAGCAGTGCGCGCAGATCATCGACACTCAAATCAGATACTCGCAGCATGAGTTAACTCCTATTTCGTCTTCGGCACGCTCTTGAGCGCGTCGGCGATGACCGCATCCGGGCTGATACCTTCCGCCAAGCCCTCGAAGTTGAGCAGCAGGCGGTGACGCAGCGCGGGCGCGGCGACCGCTGCCACATCCTCGAAGGCGACATTGAAGCGCCCTTCCAGCAGCGCGTTGATCTTCGCGCCGAGGATCAAGCTCTGCGCCCCGCGTGGACTTGCGCCGTAGCGCACGAACTGCTTGACCGTCTCCGGCGCGTCGTGCGTATCGGGATGCGTCGCCAAGACCAAGCGCGCCACGTATTCGTTGACGTGGCTGGCGACCGGCGTATTCAGCGCCAGCTTGCCCATGTTGATCACCTGCGCGCCGTCCGCGACCTTGCCCGCGTAGGGTGTCTCCGCGCCCGTCGTGCGATCCAGAATGCCGACCAGTTCGCTCAACGACGGGTAGAGCAGATTGACTTTGAACATGAAGCGGTCGAGCTGCGCTTCGGGCAGCGGATACGTGCCTTCCATTTCCAGCGGATTCTGCGTCGCCAGCACGAAGAACGGCGCTTCGAGCGTGTAGGTGTGGTTCGCCACCGTGACCGTTTTCTCCTGCATGGCTTCGAGCAGCGCCGACTGGGTTTTCGGCGTCGCGCGGTTGATTTCGTCCGCCAGCACGAGATTGGCGAACACGGGACCCGCTTGGAAGCGCCGCGCCTTCGAGCGTCCATCCTCGGAGTCTTCGAGGATGTCCGTCCCGGTGATGTCGGCGGGCATCAGGTCAGGCGTGAACTGGATGCGCGCAAATTTCAAGTCGAGCGCGTCCGCCAGCGTCTTGATCAGCATGGTTTTGCCGAGTCCCGGCACACCTTCGAGCAGCGCGTGCCGCCCCGCGAGGATGCAGATCAACACGGAGCGCACCACCTGATCCTGTCCGACGATCACGCGCTTGACTTCCGCCTCAATCGCCTGCGCGAGGCGGCTGAACTGTTCTAGGTTAATCTCTGCCGGGGCAGTGGTCATAGTCGTCCCTCATCTTTAAGCAACATCTCTGGTTTTTTGCCTCGTAGGGACGAGGCATGCCTCGTCCCTACAGAATAAACTTCGCATTAGGCGCAAATCACGGTCCCGGCTCTAGTCCGATGAAGTAGTCGCGCACCACATCGCGCAAGCCGAGCGGGACATAGCCGCCGTCGAGCGCGCGAGTTGCCGCGTCGCGGTAATCCCCGAAGACCTCGTTATACGGCACGGTCACCTGACCTTCCGGGTTTTCGGCAAATTCGCCTTCCTGCACGGGCGCATCGCTGGCATCCGGCTCAAGCACGATCTCCTCGCCACCTTCCCCACCGATCCGGCGCGGCACGTTGACGCGCTCGAACTCGCCTTCGCCTTCGCCGTCCGGGTTATTGCCCTGTCCCGGCGGGCTGACCGCCTGACCGACTTCGCCTTGCCCTTCGCCGGTGTCATCGCCCGCGCCGCCGCCCTGCGCGCCACCCTGCTGCGCTGCGCCGCCCTGCTGTCCTTGATCGCCGGGCTGCTGACCGCCGCCCGGCTGACCGTCGTCGCCGGGCTGGTCGCCGGGTTGACCATCTTGCGGCTGACCGCCTTCGCTGCGCATCTGCCCATCGCCGGGCTGCGCCTGACCTTCTTGCCCTGCCTGCGGCTGACCTTCCTGCGCTTGGCTGATCTGTTCGCCCGCGTCCTGCATCCGTTCTGCCTGATCGCTCATTTCGCCCGCCTGCGCCTGCTGGCGTCCCGCCTGATCGTTCTGCCGGCGCATTTGATCCTGCGCGCTTTGCAGTTGTTCCTGCGCGGTTTGCGTATCGCCGTTTTCCAGCGCATCCGCCGCATTGTTGAGCGCATCCGCCGCGCCGGGATTGGTCGATTGCAGCGCATCCGCCGCACGCCGCAGCGCTTCGGCTGCCATCTCGCGCTGTTCTTCGGTCAACTGGTCGGCGTTTTCCGACAACTGCTCCATGTTCTGCTCGACCTGTTCCATGTCGGCAGCATCGCCGCCTTGATCGCCCTGCTGTTCACTCGAACCGCCGTCGGCAGCCTCGCGGAGTGCATCCGCCGCCGCTGCCAGCGCCGCGCGGTTCTGCGCCGCCTCGTCGCCCATCTGTTCCCCGCGTTCACGGAGCGCCGTCTCCATGTCGGAGACCGCTGCGAATGCCTCCTCCGGCGTGATGTTGGGCTGTTCCAAGCGTTCAATCGTCTCCGCGAGTTGTTCGAGCAGCGCTTGACGTTCCTCGTTGCCCAGATCAGCGTCGGCGGCAATGTCCTGCGTGATGTCGCGCACGGCTTCGGCGGCGTCTTCAATCGCCGCTTCCTGCTGTTCGTCCTGTTCGAGCGCTTCGGCTTGCGCGTTAGGCAGCAGCAGTAAGATCGCCAGCGCGCCCGCCAGCGCGACGACGATCAACCAGTCGCGCGGCTGTGTCTTGAGCGGCAGTCGTTCCCGCGCGCGGATCGCCGCTGCCCGCGTTTGTGCGTCCGCCAGTTGCAGCGCCCGTAGTTCGTCATTGGAGCGGATCAGCCCCGCGCCGAGTTCCAGCGCCGTCGAAACACGCTCGCCCAAGCCGAAATCCACGTCGAAATGGCGCGCCCGCTCGACCAGTGACCGCCGCCACAACCAGATCACCGCCGCCGCGATCAGCGCCCCCAGCAGCGCCGCGCCGAGTGCGATCAGCGCGATGGTCGGCGCAGTGAGCAGCGGACGCATCCGCGCGATGATCGCCAGCATAATCCCGGCGATCAAGCCGGGGATGAAGGCGCGCGGCAGCCATAAAACCGTCTGCGTCAGCCGCCAGCGCCGATCCCATCCCGTGACCATCCTTTGCAACTGCGCGTAACTGTCGCGCGTCGTGTCAACTGCTGCCATCGTCACAGCTCCACTTTCCGGGTATTACGAATCGTCAGCACGATCAGCACCGCCGACGCCGCCAAGTAAAGGATCGCGAACGTGATCCAAGGCGATACCATCGGGATCGTGCTGCCGTTGCTTGCCAGCGTGAACGGGTAGAACCCTAACACGCCCTGATTGACCAACAACTGCTGACTGGTCAGCCCCGTCGCAATCGGGTTGATGCTCGTCAGGAGCAGGTCAAGATAACGGAAGATCGCTTCCATGCCGGGAGACAGCAGCAGCCCCTGCCGGATGAAGAGCAGTTCGTTGATCAGGTTAAGAACCACGCCCAAGACGACCGGCGCGACGAACATGATCACGAGAATCGCGCTGTAGGCGCGGACGCTGGCGTTCAAGGTACGCGCCATCGCCGCCGAGAAGTAAATGCCAACCGTGCCGAGCGCGACCGCCGTCACCGTAAGGATGATGAACGACAGCACGACTTCGGCTTCGCTCACCCCGCCGAACAGAAAGGCGATGCTTTGCAGCGGGATCGCCGCCAGCAGCAGCAGCAAAATGTAACCGAGCGCCGATTCCAGCTTGCCGATCACAAACGACGGCGTCGAGAGCAGCGTCGTCTTGAGCAGGTCATAGGTCTGGCGTTCGCGTTCGCCCGTAATCGCCCCGGCGGTAAAGGCGGGCGCGATGAAGATGATCAACAGCAGTTCGATGCCGACGATCCCCAGAAAGAGCACGCGCCCGATCTCGCCCGCTGCCGCGCTCCCACTGGCGCGCGTCGATGAGCCGTAGACCAAGTAGATCAGCGCGGCGAATCCGCTCATCAAGCCGAGGTAAACGGTGATCACGGCGAAGGCGCGCATCCCGCGCATCCGTCCGCGCAGTTCTTTGAGCATCACCGGGTTGACGCGGAACGTCTTGAACTCGCGCAGCAGCCCGATCCCCGCCAGCACGCCCAACGCCACGTTGATCGCACCGATTAGCCACCCGAAGATCAGCAGCAGCGCGACATTAATCAGTGCCAGCAGCCAGACCGCCGGGATCGCCCAGATTTCGCGCGCCAGCACGCTGACCATCAGCACGAGCATGAAGCTCACGTTGATCAACGCCAGCAGGATCATGATCCCCAACGCGGTATCAGCGCTCCCGGCGTAGTTGAACAGCAGCAGGCTGCGCAGCGCGTCGAACGGGAGCAGGCGCGCCGCCGCCAGCCCGCTCAAGAGCAGGGTGATCAGTG
>JACSRG010000325.1 GCA_014879865.1 Anaerolinea sp. | reverse complement strand
TCGAGGCGCGTGGTCGCCGTACCGTCTGCCAGCGAAGCGGCATAGTCCACGCTCACCCGCTCGGCGATGAAGCGGAACGCCGACAGATCGATGCCGCGCAAGTTCGTCACGCCGCTCAACTTGATCCACTCGCGGTAAAACTGGAACAAGCCGCCATACGCGCCGAACAGCGTCAAGCGGACTTCGGGCGCGTGGCGTTGAATCCCGTTCGCATCGATATACACGCGGTCTTCCCACGCCGCACGCATGGCGCAGCGCGCCAGCAAATCTGCCTGATCGTCGGCGATCAGCCGTTCGCTGACCGGACTGGCGCTCCCCGTCCCCGGCGACGCCGGGTAGCGCGCGAATGCGGGCGTGTTCGCCGCCGTGAATCCGCGCGCACGGAAGGTTTCGACGGCGCGCCCATGCTCCCGGCTGACTTCATAGTCGATCAAATCGTCGGCGTTGAGCGTAATCGTCGTGGTCAGCGCGTCCCGATCTACCAGCGGCGTCAGTTCCAAGCGCCGCGCCACCTCGAAACGTCCCGACCGATCACAGGTCAGCCGCCCGTCGCGTGAATCCGCCAGTTCGATCACCTGCTCGTAGGGCGTCGCCTTTTGCAGATAGAACGCGCTGTAGTCGCAGTCGGGGAAGCCCGCGAAATACAGGTCGAACAGGGTCAGCGCGTTGGTGTAATGGCGCAAAAGCTGAATGATCGCCCGTTTGACCGTCAGACCGCGCAGCTCGTCCCACGCATCCGGCGACTCGGCGCGCAGCAGCACTTTGCTGAAACCGGGGAGTTCTGCCAGACGCGCCAGCGGCGAGATCACCTCGAACTCGATCCGGTCGCCGTCCGCGTCGCCGCGCGCTCGATCTCGCCGCAGATAGCCCGCGCATAAAATGTGCGACCGTCCCGGCGTGATGCTGCCGTGCGCGTCGGCGTCATCCGTCCAGAGGATCACGGGCGCGAGGTCGGGCAGCGCCGCGAGATCGGTCTGCGCGAACAGTTCGACGGTCACGCGGAAGCCCGTGCGCGGATCGCCGTCGAGCGTCGTCAGCAGGCAGTCGTCCGGCGGATCGTTCGCGTCATGCACGCGGGCGCGAATGATCTGCGTCTCGCTTTTGCCGTTACTCGTGTCTGTCACCGTATGGGTGATGCGGTAACTGCCCGCCGCGCCAAAGCGGATCGTCGGATCGGGGCTGGTGTTCGTGCCGACGACAAATGCTCCCCCCGGTGCAGTCCACGCGTGCGTCACCGCGCCCGCCGAGTCGGGATCGACGGTGTACGAGCCGCTCCCGACGAAGGGCACATCGACGTAACCCGCCGCGCCGATCCAGCCCGCCCAACTGCCCCCGCTCACGGCGATGGGCGCGGGGTTGCTGTTCTGATCGACATAGGCGGCGTGATCCGGCGCGAAAGCTGCGTCACCGCTGACCAGCTTGTCCGTCAGGGTGAGATCGTCGTAGACGGTGATCACATCGCCCGCGCTCAAGCTGAGATCGGCGAATTCGCGCACGGGCAGGCTGCTCGTCGTGATGCTCCCGGCGCAGCGGATTGAGAGCGTGCCTTTCGGCGATCCACCCGCCGAGGTGATCGCGACGCGCATCCCCGGCTGAACGTTCGCCGCGCTGCCGCCAGTCAGCGTGTAGGCGAGATCGAGCGCGGGCAGAGTCGGCGCGGCGGTCAGCGTCCCGATGAGGATCGGCGTCCCGGTCAGGCGCGACAGGTAGACGCGCCCGCTGTGCCGCCCGCGCAAGGTGGTCAGGTGAGTGGAGTGGTCAGGCATGGGATCTCCGTCGATGAAGGACTGAGTAAAGACGGCTCAGGGAATCAAAAACGCGCCGATTTGAGGAGCCCAACTGAGTATGGTCGAGCCAGTCGCCAAAACGTTTACGGCATGCCGGTAAGTGCGTAGAATGGCTGATTGCCATTTCAAACCTCATCCCCCCCTCCTGACACTGACAGGGGTAGGTTTTTAACGCAAGCCCTCCGCATCGAGAACCCCCTCCCGTCCAAGCAGACGCGCCTCTTCGGAAACAAGTCTGCACGGGAGGAGAGCCGCAGTCTCCCCTCCCGTCCAAGCGAAGCTTGGCTTTCGGGGTGGGGTCTGAACACCGTATTCATTAGCTAAAGAGCATTAGCAGGCTTGCTACCTGCAGTTCCACCGCCGGGGGTTGAAACCCCCGGCTAATCATGCGGGCGGGAAGCCCACTGAAGGGGCTTGCCCCGCCCGATCCCCTCGGTTACGCTCGTTCGTTCCCCAAAACACGTTTTACAAGCCCCTTGCTTTGCGCAGCAAAGACGTGGGCTTGGTCTTTCTCGTAGCAGGGGGTTTGAAACCCTGCGGCAATAGCGGACAAGCTTTTTGAGCCTCCCCACTTTCCGCTATACTATCCCTCTTACGACTCACATTTCCTAAATGACATGAGGTGATTCGATGGCGAAACCCGTCCTGCTCGTCGTGGACGATCAACCCGCCGATCTTGAACGCGTCCGCGCGGAACTGCTCAAGCGCTACGGCGGCGACTACGACATTCGCGCCGAAGCCTCGCCCCAAACCGCGTTGGAACGCCTGCGCGCCGGTGATCCGGTCGTCATCATCTTCGCGCCGCTGACGTTCGCCGCCACGAGCAGCGGCATTGACTTTCTCGATCAGGTCGGCGATCTGCGACCATTTACGCGGCGTGTGCTGCTCATCCCGCACGGCAACCGCTCGACCACCAAGCCGATTCTGCGCGCGGTCACGCTCGGCAAAATCGACCGCTTCAGCCCGCAGTTGGGCGCGGCGCTGGACGAACAGTTTCACGCCCTCGTCTCCGAACTCTTAGCAGGTTGGCAGCGACAGACCACCCCGCCGCGCCGCGTCGTCACAATCATCGGGCGGCACAGCGATCCCAACTCCTACCTCATGCGTGATCTGCTCGGTCGCAGTGCGCTGCCCTTCGATTATCACGAAGCCGACTCCGCCTCCGGTCAAGCGCTGCTGGAACAGGTCGGCGCTCCGGCGGGACCCTTCCCCGTGCTGATCCGTCATGACGGCTACGCGCTGATCAATCCGACTCTCGAACAGGTCGCCGTCGCCTTCGGCGTGCGTCACAGCAAGGAAGAAGGCGTATTCGATCTCGCCATCGTCGGCGCGGGTCCCGCCGGACTGTCGGCGGCGGTCTACGGCGGGTCGGAGGGCTTGCGCACGATTGTCTTTGACCGTGACACGTTCGGCGGTCAAGCCGGGACGACCTCGCTGATTCGCAACTATCTCGGCTATCCCTTCGGCATCACCGGCGCTGACCTCATGAGCCGCGCGCTCGATCAGGCATGGACGTTCGGCGTCGAAACGTCGGTTCTGCGCGAAGTCGTCGATCTGCGCGCCGAAGATCAGCAGCACCGCCTGATCTTCGCCGATGGCACGCAGTTGTTGACCCGCGCCGTCGTCTTGGCGATGGGCGCGAGCTACCGCCGCTTGGAGGTTCCCGCGCTCGAAGCGCTGGTCGGGGCAGGAGTCTATTACGGCGGCGGCGTGACCGAGGCGCAGGCGTTAGCAGGCAAAACGGTCTTCGTCGTCGGCGCGGGCAATTCGGCGGGGCAGGCGGCGGTCTTTCTGGCGCACTACGCGCGGCAGGTGATCATGCTCGTGCGCGCCTCGTCGCTGACCACCAGCATGTCCGACTATCTGATCCGCGAGATCGAAGCCGCTGGCAATATCGACGTTCGCTTCCGCACTGTGATCGCCGACGGCGGCGGATCAGGTCGCTTGGAATACATCACCGTGCAAAGTCTGGACTCCAGCGCGGTCGAAACACTCGCCGCCGCCGCGCTGTTCGTGCTGATCGGCGCGAAACCACGCACCGAATGGCTGCCCGCCGCCATCCAGCGCGACCCGCAGGGCTTCATCCTCACCGGATCAGATGTCGTCCGCGCGCCGCACGACCGCGCGCCCTTCCTGCTCGAAACCAGCCTGCCGGGAGTCTTCGCCGCCGGGGATGTGCGCCTCGGATCGGTCAAGCGAGTGGCGGCAGCCGTCGGCGAGGGCGGCATGGCGATCCAGTCCGTTCATCGCTACTTGGCGGCACTCCGCTTGGCATAGGGTCTAGCCAATGGAATGGAGTCCATTGGAGTCCATTCCCTATGAATCTGTTCACCCCCGTACTACCATTGTCAGCATGTTGTCACCCATGTGTTCCCGGATTCCTCTACATGTTCAAGTGGGATAAGCGTCTGTGGACGCTGTTTCTGATCGTCTTCTCCAACTTCCTCGGCGGAACGATTGTTTTGCCGTCGCTCCCGCTCTATGCGCAGCGGCACTTCACCGCCTCGCCGGAGCTGATTTCGCTCCTGCTGGCGTCGTTCTTCATCGCCCAGTTCCTCGCCGCGCCGTTCATCGGTCGCCTGTCGGATCGCTACGGACGCCTGCCTGTGCTGGTCATCAGCCAGTTCGGGACGTTCCTCAGCTTCATCATCCTCGGCGCGGCGGCGACTCTACCCGTGCTGTTTGCGGGGCGCATCCTTGACGGCATCACCGGCGGCAATGTGATCGTCGCGCAGGCGTATGTCACCGACATCACCACGCGCGAAGAGCGCACGCGCGGCTTGGGCGTGATCTTCGCGGCGTTCGGCTTGGGCTACATCCTCGGTCCCGCGCTCGGCGGGCTGGTATCGGCATTCTTCAATGACCGCGCGACCTTTTTCGTCGGCGCGGCGATCTCGCTGCTGACGACCATCCTGACGTGGCTGCTGCTCGACGAATCGCTCACGCCGGAACGCCGCGCGCTGTTGGCGCAGATCGGCAAGCCGAAGATGACGTTCCGCGACGTGCTCAACAACATCCCGCTGCGCTGGATTTTGATCATCGGCTTCGGCTCACAGTTGAGCATTGCCCTGCTGCAATCGTCCATCGCGCTGTTCAGCGAAGCCGAGTTGTTCAAGGGTGCGACCGAGCAAACGGTCAGCCTCGGCGTGGGCTTGCTGCTTACGGGGATCGGCGTCGGGCAGTTTATCACGCAGTTGGCGCTGATTCGTCCCGCCGTCGAGCGTTTTGGCGAACAGCGGCTCGTGATCTTCGGCGCGTTCTTTCGCGGCTTGGGGCTGCTGACGATCCCGCTGTTCGGGTCGCCATGGCTGGTCGGCACGGTGTCGCTGATCATGGTCGCAGTGTCGTCCGGCTTGATGATGCCGTCGCTGCAAGCCCTCGCCACTTCGACCGTGCCGGAGGGACAAAACGGCGGTGTGCTCGGCATTTACCAGTCGGCGACCAGCTTGGGCATCATCGTCGGGACGGCGCTCGGCGGGCAGTTATTCGCCGCCGCGCACGGGCTGCCGTTCGTGACCGGGGGTATCGTCCTGTGGGTGATGATCATCCCGGCGCTGCTGCTGTCCCGCTCGAATGTGCCATCGCTCCACCCGGCGAAACAGGGGGTATAAGAGGGATACAAATTGTAGGGGCATGATATATGATGCCCCATAGGCACCAAGATAACGAAACCCCCTCCCGTCCAAGCAGACGCGCCTCTTCGGAAACAAGTCTGCACGGCAAGA
>JACSRG010000150.1 GCA_014879865.1 Anaerolinea sp. | reverse complement strand
CGCCACCGCGCCGGAAAGCACCGACCTTGCCGCTACGCTCGACGTGACTCCAGAGTCAACGCCGGAAGCGACGCCGGAGCTGCCGCCTGATCCTGAACTGCTGGCATGGATCGACGTTCCGCTTGACCGCACGGCAGCGAGGGGCGGATCGCGGCTCACGTTGATCAGCCGGACGGGAAGTACCCGTGAAGTCGCGCAGTTCCCGCCCGAAACCACGCGGGTCATTCCGTGCGGTGCATCCGGGCGTTACTTCGCGCTGTACGCGGGCGGCGATACGGGCGCACTCTATTTGATGAACGGGACGACGCTCGGCGCTCCTGTCCTGCTCAGCTACCGGCTCGGCTGTTTTGACGACCGTACCGCGCAGTTCGCGCCGGATGGGACGCGCTTCGGCGTGATCGACTACAACCCGACCGCCTTCACGAAAGAATATGCCGATGGCGTGCTGCGCGTTTACGAGACCGAAACGCGCGGCGAAGTCGCCTCGTTCGAGGACATCATCGCCTATGCGCTGACCGCCGATGGCGCGGCGCTCGTGCGCTTCTACCAGAATGCGCGCGGCGAGGCTGCCGAAGCAGCGCTCAACTGGTGGGATGGCGTGGAAAACCGCGAAATCCTCACCCTCACGCCAACCGGATCGGACTGCCGTTTCACCAGCGCGGCGATCACCGTGCGCGGCAGTCTCGGCATTGTCTCGCTTGGACATCGCTGCACCGGGGAAGGAACGGACTGGCAGGTTTACGCGGTCGATTTCGAGACGCGGATTGCTACGCTTGCCGCTTCCGGTGATTCGGGCGGCGCGTATGTCGCCTATGCGCGCACGAACAACGTGTGGCTGTCGCCGGATGGCGCACACATCCTGCTGACCGTCCCCGACGGCGTGAGCGTACGCACCGCAGCACTGCTCGCCATCAACCTGAACGATTTGAGCGTGACACAGGTGATTGACCGGCAAATGCTGCTGCCGCATCACGAGGACGTGCAGAATCGGCTGTGGCTGTCGCCGGATGGCGCGTGGCTGGCGGCGTTCATCACGTCGCCGACGCCGGGTGTTGGCGGCTTGAAGCTCGCCGTCGTCAATCTGGATGAACCGGGGGAACCGCTGACCGTCGATCTCGGCATGGACACCGCCGACGGCGTGATCTTCGACGGCAGCACCCTCTACTATGTGCAGAGCACCAGCAGCCTGACCGCAACGGGCAGCGTGAACGCGCTCGACCTGACGCTGGGGACGCCGCGCCGTGTCGTGCGCGGGTTGTTCAGCGGGCGGTTGGTCGTGACCGCCGATCAGCAGACCGGGGCGCTGGCGCTGACCGACGGCATCAGCGACGAACAGCCCCACCGCGACGTGGTCGGCTTGAATATGCGCACCGGGACGTTAGTCACCTTCTACGACGGCGGGATCGGCACGCCTTATGCGGGCGAACCGCTCGGTTGGCTTATCCCGAACGAGACGGACATCACCCAAAGCGGCGGTTGAGCGTCACGCGGTTGTTCAGCACCTCGCGCACCACATCGAGATTCTCCGCGAGGATCAGGTCGAAGCGCACGTTGGGATAGCGATCCGCGATCACGAGGCGCATGGTCTCGACCGCGTCCGGCGGCGCGATGACCGTGACGGCAAGGCTCTGCGTCGAAGGGATGTGATCGATCAGTTCGCTGTGCGTGGTCACCAGCGGACGGAAGGCGTTCCAGTAAGACTGCGCCGTCTCGAAGAACCAGCGCGATTCCAGCCCCGGCGCGAGGATCACCATGTGGTAATCCGGTTCGCCGTGAATGGGACCCGGTCCCGACGGCGCGCCGACGATCTGCGCGTTCCAATTCGGATCCATAATTTCCAGCGGCGGCACATCCTTGTAGACCGGCGGCGTTTCGGCAAGGCGACCAATCGCGGGCGCGCTGGTCGGCACGTAGTAATCGTCTTCCTTCCACAGCGTCACGCCGAAGAACCACGGCGGCGCTTGCCGCGCGATCCACTCGAACATGGCGACCGTCGCCTCTGCCTGACTCGTCTCATTGTAGGGGGGATAGCGGGTATCCTGCTGGAACGTGCCGCCGCGAAACGGGAAAATCCCGCCTTCCGTGCCGAGCACCGGGATCGCCTGCGTGCCGAACAACTGCGCTGCGCGTTCGTTGAACATGCGCCCCATCGCGATCAGCCCGACCGGGTCGCCGTAGGGTGCGAGTGCCGTCCCGCCGTAGACCGTGCGACCGGGGTCGGCGGACTGGTTGATCGGGTCATACGGATACTCGAAATGCCAGCCGCCCTCGCGCGCGTTCAGTTGTTCCGGCAGCCGCGCCCCGCCGCGCCCGTTGTCCTGATAGAAGTGGTTGAGGGTATACGGATGCGTGGCGACGAACATGCCGTTCGCCAGCACGTTTTGAAAGCGCTGGAAATGGTTTTGACCGAGGTAATTCAGGAACGCATCCATCCACATGACGGCGGCATAGCGCGGCGTGTCGCTTTCCGCCAGCGGGATGAAACCGGGGTAGCAGCCCCGGCTGACCACGTATTCCGCGAACAGCAGCCAGTTATCCATCAACGGGCGAATCACGCCATCGACGTTGCGCCAGTCGGGGTCGAAGCCTTCCTGCCATTCGACGCCGAGATTCGGCTCGTTGTAGAACTCGAACCACCGAACGCCCGCCCCGATGAACGCATCGACGAGTCCACGCAGATGTAAATCGAAGGGACCCGCGCCGTAGCGTCCGAGATACAGGCGCACGACGGGCGTGATTCCCATGTCGAGCAGCACGCGCGCGTCATCGACGTATTCCAGCCCCGCCGCCAGCAGTTTCGCCCAGCCCGCGTGAATCTGGCTGTAGCGTCCCACGTCTAACGGCGTCTGGTAGATGCTGGCAACGTGCAGTCCACGCGGGTTGCGCGACCAGACAAAATCGCTTAAGAGCATCGGGGGTTAGCCTCCGGTGATGGGACCCGGCGTCGGGTTGATCGGTTCTTCGGGCGGCGGCGCAGTGACGGAAATAGTCGGCACGGGCGTCACGGTGATAAAACCGGGCGGCGGCGGTGCCGTCGGGATGATCACCGGCAGATTCGGGTCATAGGTTGCCGTCGGCTGCGACAGGGGCGACCCGAACGGCTGACTCTGCTCGGCGCGGCGGTTGAGTTCAGCGCGCGCCTCGTCGAGCGAGTCGAAGGTCAGCGGATCGTAGTAGGCGTTCGGCACGGTGACGAGCATCTGCCGCGCAAGGTCTTCGGCGATGTCGCGCCGCGCGATCACGGTCAGCGTGATCGTACGGTCAGGCGGGATGAGCGCGGGAAAACGAAAATTGCTGATGACGGTCGGTCGATAGCGTTCCCAGTACTGCTGCGCCGCATCGAACAGCCATTCCGCGCCCAAGTTCGGCGCGATCAGCAGGAAGTGATAATCGGGGTAAACATCCGGTCCAATTTGCAAAAACTACTCCCTCGAAAATAGGACTGAGAAAAACACTGTTGTAGGGGCAGGGCAATGTCCCTGCCCGCCGTTCACGGGCGACCACGTGGGGTCGCCCCTACACAAGCGCCGTTTTTCTCGTAGGGACGCGATTTATCGCGTCCGCAAAACTGTCAGGCGTATTACGTTTATCACCCGTGATATAACCATCCTATCATAGATGGACTCTCAGTGTCACGGTACACTAGGGAACGCTGTGCTTATCAATGGAGTCCGCTCATGGAACAGGTGATTCCCCTGCTGATACTTGGCTTGTTGGCGGGGATTCTTTCGGGAATGTTCGGGATCGGCGGGGGCGTGGTGATCGTCCCGGTTCTGGTCACACTTTTCGGCTATGAACTTTATCGCGCGGTGGGAACATCGCTGGCGGCGCTGCTGCTGCCCGTCAGCATCTTCGCCGTGCTCGAATACTACCGCGCCGGAAAACTGCGCATCCGCACATCGGCGCTGGTCGCCGTTGGTCTGATCGTCGGCGGCTACTTCGGCGCGCAGTTGGCGCTCGGACTACCCGTCGGAACTTTGCAGCGGCTCTACGGCGCATTTCTGCTCTACGCGAGCTGGCGCTTCGCCGAACCGCGCAAATGGCTTGCCGAAATCCGCGCGGGCGAAAAGCCGCAAGCAGTCGCCGGCACAGAATCAAGCGCGGTGTGGTACGCGCTGCTGGCGCTCGGCTTCGGCGCGGGCATCGTCTCCGGCATGTTCGGCGTCGGCGGCGGCATTGTGATTGTCCCGGCGCTGGTGGCGTTCCTCAAATTCGACCAGAAGATGGCAGTCGGCACATCGCTCGGCGCGCTGCTGCTGCCCGTCGGCTTGGGCGGCGTGATCTCGTATTATCAGGCGGGGCAACTGGACATCGGCGTGGCGGCGCTCATCGCGCTCGGCTTGGTGGTCGGCGCGCTCGGCGGGGCACGCTTGGCGCTGCGCCTGCCCGAAAAGACGATCAAGCGGCTGTACGGCATTTTCCTGCTGTTCGTGGCGCTGCGCTTCCTGCTGCAAGTTGCGTAAAAGACAAAGCGTGTGGATCGCAGCGTTGACTTTCAACTTTTGACTTTTAACTATACTTTAGTTTAAAAGGATACTGACGCATGTTACGGCGGATTTTGCTTTATCTTTCGGCGGCGAAATGGGCGCGGCGGATCGTCATGCGCTGGGGCATTGCGCGCAGCGTGGCGCGACGCTTCATCGCCGGGGAGACAATCAACGACGCGCTGAACGCCAGCCAAGCGCTGAATGATCAGGGGTTGCTCGTCTCGCTCGATTATCTGGGCGAAAGCGTGGAAAGCGCCGACGATACACGCGGCGTCGTCAACACCTACGCCACGCTGATCGACCTGATTCACCAGCGCGGACTGAAAGCGGGCGTGTCGCTCAAGCTGACGCATCTCGGCTTGGACATTGGCGAAGAGTTGTGCACCCTCAATTTGCGCACAATCTTGACCAATGCCAAAGCGCGCGGCGTGCCCGTCACCATCGACATGGAAAGCACGCACTACACCGAGAAGACGCTGCAAATCTTCCGCACCATGCGCCACGAGTACGATTTCGACAATCTCGGCACGGTGATTCAGGCGTATTTGTACCGCACCGCCGACGATATGCGCGCGCTGGCGGAAGAAGGCGCGACGATTCGCCTGTGCAAGGGCGCGTACCTCGAACCGCCGACGCTGGCATTCCCGGAAAAAGCCGACGTGGACAAGAACTACATCGACGTCATGCGCGCTTTCCTCAGCGCGCCGCCGCCCGCCTATTTACAGCTTGCCACGCACGATGAACACATCATTCAAGTGGGCGCGGATATGATCCAGCAGAAGAAACTGCACGACCGTGCCGAATTCCAGATGCTCTACGGCATTCGCACGAGCCGCCAGTTGGAACTCGCCCGCGCGGGCTTCCCGGTACGGGTGTATGTGCCGTTTGGCGAGGCGTGGTATCCCTACTTCATGCGCCGCCTTGCCGAGCGTCCGGCGAACCTGTGGTTCTTCGTCAAGAGCTTCTTCGGATCGTGAAGTCTCGGCAGCGTTAAGGGTCTATCAAAGTCGTAACGCTGTAGGAACCCGCTCCC
>JACSRG010000604.1 GCA_014879865.1 Anaerolinea sp. | reverse complement strand
ACGGGGTTTAAACCCCGTGCGGCAATACTTTGTGAAAGGTGTCCTACCCTCAACGAATTCAGGGGAGGATCCGAAATGAAGTGAATGGCATACCGAACGACATGAGCGCGATTGACGACCTGCTCGCCGAGATTTTCGACGGCGCGAAACCCGTCTTCTATTCCGAGTTCGTGGAGTGGATGCGGGACTCGCGCCGTTTCCGCTCCTTCGCGGGCGACTACCGCGCCAAAATTCGCAGCAAGCTGCGGCAAATTCAAAACCTCGACAACGCGCTTGACCTCCGTGCCGAACTTGAAACTGCCGCCCTGCTCCTGCGCGATGACCGCTTCACCCTCGAATACGAGAAGTTCGCCGCCACCCGGCAGCGCGCCCCCGACTTCACCGTGACGTTCAAAACGCATACGCCGTTCAACGTGGAAGTGCGCCGGATTCGTCCGCTGCACGGTGAAGACGCGGATGCTCGTGCCGCCAAGCTGGTCGGCGTGCTGTGCGACAAAGTGGAGCAAATGCCGTCGGGGGTCGTCAACCTGCTGTGGCTGACCGGCGAAGCGGCGCTGTCGAGCGAGGATGTAACCCGCGCTGCCGTGACTCTGCGCGGGCTAGCGGAACGGAAAAACGAGGAGTTTTTCACACGGCGCGGTTTCGAGAGTGCCGCCGAGTTCCTCAAGCACTACAGCCGCTTGAGCGGCATCGTCTTACACAAACCGGGCGAGGGGATCGTCTGGAACAACCCCCTCGCCCGCCACAAAGCACCGCCGGAAATCACGTCGGCGATCCAGCGCCTAGATTAGTCGAAAATGTCGAACATCTCACCCAAGAAGCTCTTACGCTTCTTCGGCGGGTATCCCCGTTGATCGCCATAGCGCCGGTCATCATCATCGTACTCGTGACGGCGATCATCGTCGCCGTAATAGTACGGATCGTCATTCTTGCGTTTCTCGCCGAGCGGCGCGGGCGGGCGCGGCTGCAATCCCTGCGTCTCGACCGCCGCCGAGCGCTCGATGATCTTGTCGAGTTCGCCGCGATCCAGCCACACGCCCCGGCACTTGGGGCAGTAATCGATTTCGATTCCCTGTCGGTCGCTCATCACCAGCGGTGTTCCGTCTACCGGGCAGTTCATGTGTTTTTCTCCTCGTCTGAGTCGTACATTGCTATATGTCGTTCCCCTACCCTCATCAGCATATTTGGAGAGGGAAGAGAGGGAATTTTGAGGCTCCCTCTCTATCGTTGGAGGGGCTTGCGCCCCGATGGAGATCAGAACGCAAGCGTAAGGGGGATGATTGTTTCAAATAGGCGGTGCTGTCGGTCGCCTACTTTAGGTATCCACGTCGCATCAACAGTTTCTCCAACTCAACGCCCCAGAACACCACCGTGCTGAGTACCAAGCACACGAGCAGTTGTTCCAGCGTGAGCGGAGCGGTGTTGAACAGGTTGTTAAAGAACGGCGAATAGATGGCGATCAGTTGCAGCAGGATCGTCGTCGCCACCGCCCCAAGCAGCAGGCGATTTCCCATGATGCCGATCTTGAAGATCGACTCGCGGTGCGAACGCAGCGCCAGCGCGTGTCCCATCTGCGCAATCGTCAAGAAGATGAAGACCATCGTGTTCCATGCCGGCGCGCCGTTCGCCGCCCGCAGATCGTTGGAAAATGCCCAGTATCCGAGCGCGAGCCCGGTCAAGCCGAGCAGCGTCCCGACGATCACGATGTGCCGCCCCAACCCGCGCCCGAACAGGCTTTCATTCGGCGCATACGGCGGACGCTTCATGCCGCCCTTCTCGGACTGCTCGACGCCGAGCGCCAGCGCGGGAATGCCGTCGGTGATCAGGTTCATCCACAGGATTTGCAGCGTCGTCAGCGGCAGCGTCATCCCGGCGATCAACTGCGTCGCCAGCAGCACGATCAATTCACCCGTGTTGCTCGCCAGCAGGTACTTGATGAAGCGGCGCACGTTGTCATAGATTGTGCGCCCCTCTTCGACCGCGCTGACGATGGTGGCGAAGTTGTCGTCCACGATCACCATGTCGGACGCCTCTTTACTGACCGCCGTCCCGGTGATACCCATCGCCACGCCGATATCGCTTTTCTTGAGCGCGGGCGCATCGTTGACACCATCGCCCGTCATCGCCGTGATGTGCCCCTTCGATTGGAGCGCCTGCACGATGTTCAACTTATGTTCGGGCGATACGCGGGCATACACCGCCACGTTTTCGACGACACCTTCAAGATCGGTCTGGCTCATCTGGTTGAGATCGTGTCCGGTCAGCACCTTGCTCTCCGCCCCGGCGATCCCCAGTTCGCGGGCGATTGCCAGCGCCGTCAGCGGGTGATCGCCCGTGATCATCACCGGGCGGATTCCGGCTTCCTTCGCCACGCGCACCGCTTCTTTGACCTCTTTGCGCGGCGGGTCGATAATGCCGACCATGCCGACGAACGTCAGATCAGTTTCCATCGTCGCAGCGCTGATCTCGGCGGGCAGTTCTTTCAGGGAACGGTAGCCCATGCCCAGCACGCGCAGACCGTTTTGTGCGAGGGCGTTGAGCGACACCTCGATGCGCCGCCGCCATTCCGCCGTCAGCGGGACGATTTTGCCCTCGTACCACACGCTCGTGCTGGCATCGAGCATGGTATCGACCGCGCCCTTCGTGAAGCTGACATAATCGTGCGGGGTGATCTGGAGCAGTTTCGCCAGATACGCTTCCGTGTCATTGAGCGTCGCCCCGATTTCGATGGTATGGATGGTCGTCATGCGCTTGCGGTCGGAGTCGAACGGAACTTCGCCGACGCGCGGGAACACGCGCTCCAAATGCGGCTTGACCAACCCGAACTTCGCCGCCGCGATCAGCAGCGCGCCCTCGGTCGGGTCGCCAATAGCCGTCCATTGATTCAGCCCGGATTGTTCCACCACGCCGTCATTGCACAGCGCATCACCCGCCAGCAGCAGCGCCTGCGCGGCACTTTCGCTGTGTGCGCCCGTGCCATTCATGGGCATCCCGTTGGCAACCACCTCGTCGATCTGCGCCTGCCGACCCGCCACATCGACGACCGTGACGGTCATCTTGTTTTCGGTGAGCGTGCCGGTCTTGTCCGAGCAGATCGTCGTCACCGAGCCGAGCGTTTCGACGGCGGGCAGTTTGCGGATCAGCGCGTTGCGGCGCAGCATCCGCTGCGCGCCGAGCGCCAGCGCAATCGTCACGACGGCGGGCAGCCCTTCGGGCACGACGGCGACCGCAATCGCCACCGCGTTGAGCAGCACATCTTCGAGCGTGTCGCCCGCGATCAAGCCGACCGCGAATGCAATCGCCATAACCGCCAGCGCCGCGCGGATCAACACGCCGCCGAGTTCGTCCATCCGCCGCTGAAGTGGCGTTTTTTCGCTTTCCACGCCCTGAATGAGTTCGGCGATGCGACCAAGTTCGGTGCGCATCCCGGTCGCCACGACCAGCGCCGTACCGCGTCCATACGTGACCGAAGTCCCCATGTACACCATATTCGCGCGGTCGCCAAGCGGCGCTTTGAGGTCGGTGAGCGCGCCGGGCGCTTTCTCCACAGGCTGCGATTCACCCGTGAGCGCGGCTTCGGCAACGCGCAGATTGGCGCTTTCGACCAAACGCGCATCTGCCGGTACGATGCTGCCCGCTTCGAGCAGCACGAGATCGCCGGGGACAAGGTTACGCGCCTCGATGTCATAGACGCGACCCGCCCGGCGCACACGCACCAGCGGCGCAGCCATCTTTTTGAGTGCCGCCATTGCCTGCTCCGCGCGGTACTCCTGTACCACGCCCAGAATGGCGTTGAGGATGACAATCGCACTGATGGCGATCACGCTGTCCGCTTTGCCCAAAAATGCGGAAATCACCGCCGCGAAGATCAGCAGCACGACGAGCGGGTTGGTCAACTGCTCCCACAGAATCGCCAGCGGACTTTTGAGCGGTTTTTCAACCAGTTCGTTCGCACCGTAGCGTGCTAGTCGTGCTTGGACTTCGCTTTCGTCGATGCCTGCGTTAATATCTACGCCAAGCTGTTCCAAGACGGCGTGGGTCTCGGCAATATGCCAAGTAGGAATGTCTAGATCAGCCGACTTTTCGGACTGCTTTATCGCCATCTAACAGAATCTCCGGGTGGATGTAACGGTAAAATAGATATTCGTGATTTAAATTATCACAATCATCACAAATCATCTCCCCGCAAAACTGGGGGGAGTCGATTAGGATACAGTGAGGGTAAGTATTCATGCTGCGCAAGCTACTTTTGTTGGTCATGCTGATGCTCGTGGTTATCGCGCTGTTCTCGTCAAGTTTGTTCCCGCTTGGCGCGCAAGCCGAAACCACCGATGCTGGAGCAACGCTGCTGCTGGTGGTCAACCAAGATCGCTCGATGACACTTGCACGTCTATATGGGGATGGTCGCGTAGAAACCCGTCCAATGCCCAATGGCATTGACACGACCGGGCAGGATGTCGCGCAGGCGATTATCTCGCCGGATGGGCGCTTCCTTGCCGCGCAAATCTATACGCCGGGTGCGCTGTTTCCGACCGCGCCGCTGATCCTGTACAACCTCGAAGCGAACTCCTGCTGCGTTTATCTGGAAAACCCGACCGAACTCCCCGGTTGGTTGATCGATCTTGGCGGCTTCAATGGGGATCAATTGGCGATCAGCTATTTGGCACTCAACGAGACCGCGACTGCAATCGCCAGCGGGATCATGGTAGTTGACGCGCTGGATGGCGATTTGCTCTATCACTTTGATCGCGCGGCAGTTGAAACGGGGGTCAATTTCTACGTCACGACGGGTCGCTTGGTGTGGATGCGCGTCGATATGTGGGATGATGAGGGCTTACGTTTCGCGCTGCAATGCCTCGACTGTCAGAACTTGTTCCCGCCGGTGCAGAATTTCGGACTGCTGACGCCGCGCTTCGACGTCTATACGCCGTACGGCGGCGAAATCTTCAGCAGCTACGGCGAGGATATCCTCAGGACAACGGGTGAGATCATTTACCTCAACCACAACGCCAATTACAGCAGCGCGCCGACAGAAGGCATTGTCCCTCCCGCCAACGTCGTAGAATACAGCGCGGATGCCGATCTACCGGTTGATATGCTTCCCCACGAGGTCGTCTTCTCTGACCCGGCAATCGACGCCATCGCATGGGTGATGAACGGCAATGCTTTCGTCGCCATCGACTATGATACGGGCACCTATCATCTCCAATACCGCGACCTGACGACCGCGCGTTACACGCTCGACTCCGCGTTCCGATTCTTGAGCGCGACAGAAAGCGGGTGGATCGTCTCCAAGTACGTTGGCGACGGCGCATTCTTGCTGGAGCGAGTCACCATTGCGCCCGATGGAACTTTAAGTACAGCCCGTTATGACATCGCGCCCGCCGATTTCATCCTGCTGCGCGAGCCAGTGCTGAACCCCGCAAGCACGATCTCGTTTGAAGAGGCTACGCCCCCACCAGTAACGCCAACGCGCGCGGTCATGTGCGTGTCTGCCCTGCTGACACCCGGCAGCGCGGCGGGTGTTGCCG
>JACSRG010000122.1 GCA_014879865.1 Anaerolinea sp. | reverse complement strand
GGGTAGGGTGTCCCGCCCGGCGGGATCGACCATCTGCACAGCAGCATGGGCGGGACACCCACGAGCGGCGCGAAGCCGCTCGTGGGCTTTTGGGCAGTGCGGCGCGCTTGCAATGCGAAGAACGGTTTCACAGATCGATCTCCATGCTGCGACCGCTGCTGTTTTCGATGTCCAATGAAATATCCTTCTCCTGTGCCAGTTCCGGGTCGCGCAGTAACCGCCACTCGCGTCCAATCGTCCGATCCAGCAGCGTCTCGAACTCGTGCCGGGCGATGTGATGCAGGTTGTCTTCGCGGTTCAAGCCGCCGCGATCCGTGCAAACCTGCTGGCGATCCACCCGGTGCGACTCGCGCTCGCCGAGGCTGTTCTCAATCGTTCCGGCGACAAAGACATGCGTGTGCAGCATTTGCATCCCGTACTCGTCATCCGTATCTCGGTCGTGCAGAACGTATGAAAACTCAGGGGTATTCAATCCACGTGCCTCGTTCCATGCCTCAATCGTCCGCTCGGTGACTTCGCGCACGAGGTCATGCTTCAACTCGTCCGGCACCAATGCCATGAGATCAGGCGCAGGCGCGATGACGAGGTGATGCGCCAGCACATACGGGCCAGCCAGCTTGCCAGCGTTCTCGTAGACGGCTCGCCAGCCCTTGCCCAACCCGCAGTCCGTCCAGCGTTCGTCAATCTCGACCGGACGGTGATCGGGACTCTCACGGTTCGACACATACTTGAGCAGTTTCTTCAGCCCGCGATAGCCGCCTTTCGACGGTTTCTGATACTTCCAGTTCGGGATGATCGTTGGTTTACTCATGCAGCGTGAATGTCCTTTGTTGAACTGACTTTGACACTAAACCTCGCTCATTTGCTTTCCGAAGTGCCCATTTCCGTTCCTGCTTGCAGCGATTTCCGCAGTACATGCGGGGTCGTCCTCCAAACTCGGAAGGGGGCGGCAGCGGCGCACCACACACTCGGCAGAACTGCTGCTTCACTCGTTTTCTCCCTCCGGATGTCTGCCATTCCCGTTCATACTGACGGCTAAAGGGCGGACGATCTCCACAACGCCTCCTTCATTTCCAACTTCAACCAGTGCGAGAGCAGCGGTCGATTCCGGTGTCTCGTACCAGTCGTCCGCCTGCAATTCCCGGTAGACCAATGCCCGCCAATCGGCGTGACTGAGCGTTTCCAGCACCTCACGCTTGCGACTGTTCACTTTGCGGAGGGCATCCCGCAGTGCATTGGCGTAGAACTGCATCCACCGGTTGTGCGCCTCCGGGTTGATCGTCGCCCGCTGCCAGTCGTTGATCGCCTCCTGATAGGCGCGTTCGTTGGCGTGGCGCAGTTCGATGGCTTCAAGCAGCTGCTCCTTGAGGACATAGGCGGTGGACAGCACCAGCAGCGGCGGCGCGATCGCTTCGAGCCATGCAAACGGGCTTTCCAGATGACCGGGCAGCGCAACCTGCACATTCCCGATGAGCGCGATCCCGGTAGCGATCCCCATGCTGCCATAGAGCAGTCGGCGCGCTCCTTTTGACGTGCCGAGTGTTGCCAATGCCAGCGAGAACACGACTTGTCCGACTTCAGCGGTCAAGACGGTGGCAATCCCAACGGCAATCATCGCTAGTTCGTAGGGAACGGCTGCACCGAAGGTCGAAGAACCGATCACATACAGCCGAATTGCGGACGGCGTGAAGGCTGCTAGCAGCAGCGCGATACACAATCCGCTGATCAGTTTCGTCACCATCGGCGGGTAGCGGTGCGCGGCATGGTGATTGAAGCGCTCTCGGTCGGGGCGCTCTCCGATATCGCGCATCACGGCTTCGGCGGCAGCACTCCGGGCAAGCTGGCGTTCTTCCTGAGTCAAGGGCTTGATCTGGGCGAGCATGGTCACTTCCTTTCCTTCCGGTCAGAATCAAAAGAAGCCGAGTTCCCAGCGTTGGGGTCAGCTTCAGGACGAACATAGGTATGCGGTTGGCAGCGCGTGAAAGCGTCGGCTACATCATGCGGGGTGAAAGCGCGTGTAGGATTGTCAGTAGATGATGTACACGAGCATCAACATGCAGGTGACCGGGTTCGTCGGCAGCGATCCGCAGGTGCGTCAGGTTGGGGATCAGAGCGTCGCATCGTTTTCGGTGGCGGTCAGCCGCAAAAACCGCGCGGGCGAGAAGCAGACCCTCTGGGTGCGCGTCAACTGCTGGAACAAGCTGTCCGAGGTAGCATCGCAGTACGTGCGCAAGGGATCGCTGGTGCAGGTGACGGCGGAATGGCTGCGCCCGTCGGCATGGGTTGACCAGAGCGGCACCCCGCAGCCGAGCCTCGACATGGACGCGAACCGCCTCGTCCTGCTGGATCGCGCCGAGAACGGTGACAACGGTCACAGCGAGAGCGAAGACATTCCGTTCTAGATACTGAGAAAGTCTAGTCTCTTGGAGGTGGCGGGCAATCGTCACCTCCTTCAATCAGTACAGCGAAGTATGGTCATCTTCAGCTTCTGAAGCGTGAAATGATTTCGATGCGACGGTTGTAGCACTCTACACTAATGCAGTAGCGCTGTGTAATTTCCTCGACGCGGCATCCTCGTTGACGCGCGTAGTGAAGAGCTGGTCGTGGAAGTTGAAGACAATCGCCTAACGCATCCGCTTGTGTCTCCTGCGTTTTTGAGTAACGCCGTGCAACACGATATTCGCTAATTAGGCACAACATTTCGGGTTTGTGTTTCATAAGCAAATGAGCGAGTTCATGCATAATATCGGACTCAGCTTCAAGATGATTTCGCGAGGGATGAGCAATGATGATTGGAGGTTCCGTTAACACCGTAATTGCGGACCATCCGCGCGCGCCACTCGCTTGGTGGATGTCCTTTAACGTCAAACCGGGTAGTGCATCCGGCAGAACAACATCAATCAAGAGATGTGCAGCGAGACTGCGTGATGATAAGGGTGCATAAGCAGCGATTTTCAGCTTAGAACGTACACGCGCCGCAATGTTCTCACACCGCTCGTAAAACTCATGTTCCAGCATCACGTTTGCGACGACCCAGTTCGTAAGCGGCTTTGACCATCTTTGCGATTGCCTCTGCGGTCGACTCATCAAGTTCTTTATCGGCACGCAGATGAGCTTCGATGACTGCGGGAGTTTCTCCTGGTGTCAATTGATCAGGTTCACGCAGAAACGTTGAGGCTGGAAGTCCCATCCAGTCACATAATCTTAAGAAAATGTCCATGTCAGGAATTTTGCCGTTTTCGATACGAGAGAGGGTGGATGCACTGATCTCCCCAATTTGCTCCGCAGCCTCCCGCAATCCGAGATCCCCTCGGCGTGCCTTGAGATAGGCAGTGAGTAAATTCATGTCCAATTGATTTCCCATACTTCACCTGTTTCTATTTAGAGACACTGTTGCAAAAGAAGAAACCATGGTGTAGAGTTATACTGTTTCTACTTTGAAACAGTGTATCAGAATTGTTGCAGAAATACCATGTCGGTGGGGAGGGAATGCTTTGAAGTCGCACGATGAAGGTGTCTTATTCACAATGCTGGTGGTCGGATTAGAGAAATGCTTACGTCAACGAACGCCTTACCCCTATCCCGCAGAGCTTCAATATGTCATGAACGCTCTATCATTATGCATGATGGACTACCCCAAGACGTTTCCAGACCTTTTGACAATGTTTGAAAGTCCAGTGAAGGATTGGTGGTGTGCGGGAGACATTCCGGATAGCTTCGATCAACGACTTCGCCTTATCTATATGGGTCAGATTACCGAGGCACTAGAAGATTTTCTGACAGATGGCGAACTACGTGGCGTTAATCTGAAGCAGATCATGCTTCATGTCGATAACCTTCCCTTTCGGAAGTTTTATGAGCAAATGCGTGCCGCCTATGATCAGGCTCAGCTTGATGAACAGATTGCCATCGAAGCAGAATATGCACATGTGAGAGTATTTCTAATTCAACATCCCTTTACTACCCCCGCCGCCTTACGCAGAGAGTTCGGACTTCAATGGGAGCTTCTAGATAAATTTTACATTTCTGTCGAACCAGACTCATATGTGTGTCGCTCGGGGGATGCTGTTTGGGACTGCCCTGCCTGTGGCGCCCTAAAATCCAGTCGAGATGGCGATCCCATATCGGTTAAGCCCGAGGTTTGTCAAAACAGGTGTCCTTCGACTACTGCTTGGCAACGGGTTCCCATAGAACCCCATCTGAAGGTTGTGAGCGAAGGTATGCTACGCCGAACCGTAATACCAGGACGTGTGGAACTTGATCTCTACGCACATCTTCAGGGCGTTCAAACAAGGTTTGCTACCCTCAACCGACCCCGAATCTACCCTGGAGTAGACGCATACGATATCCAACTACATTTTGGGGACGGCGAGGCTTGGGCTGTTGACGTCAAAGATTATCGCGACCCTATTGCTTTAGGCAGAGAAATTGAGGGTGGACCATACCGTTATTCTCAGGACAACCGCCTGTACTGGGATCGCTTTTATTATGTAGTCCCGGATGAGCGTGAAAGTAGTTATCCGGGGTATTGCGACAAGGTGAGACGTGAAGCAGGTCTTGAGCGAACCCCAATTCACATCTTGCCACTTTCTGTGTTCTGCCGCGATGTTGAAAAAAAGGCGTGGGAGATCGAGTAGATGTTTGATCGTAACGAATGGTACACAAGACTAAGCGAAGCACTGGAACGAGATAGTGATGGCAGAAACAAGCTCGACGCGGACGAAAAACGCCTCTTGTTTCGGGTCGAATTAGGTCTGTATCTGTTGCAAGCGTTGGGCTTTAGTGACCAACCTGTTGATGCGCTGTGGACCGTTCTCAGCGGATTACCCTTTCCAAGTATTGTGGAACTTGGAACAGAGCAACGTCGCTGGATTGCAATTTCCCGTATTCTACTGCCGTTTTCGAGTCGTTCCAGTTGGGAACAGGCACTGCGTCAGTATCTACGGTTGCCTTTAGGCGTGCGACTGTATGACATTTCAGATGATTTCCCATTTGAGGAGCAGATACTTGACGCCTGTCGTAGCAGCACGATCAAGAGTCGCGCACGGCATGAGGTCTATCAGCGTGCTCTAAACACCATACCACCTCCTGCACGATCAAAACGAAGCTTCGCTCGTGCAGGGGAGGCAAAAATAACGATTAACACGGACAAAGGCCCTTTTTCAGTGACCGTGACACTTCCAGACTTTTTGACAGAGGATCTGCCCTCCCCGGAAGTCCGTTCTCCCAAAGAGTGCCGCAGTGCACTCCCTGTCACGTTTGAGGCACTGCAGGGTATAGCAGCATTTATGGACCAGCGATTAAGGGATCGTGGTCGTGATCCGATGTGGGTAGATCGCGTTGAGAAAAGCATCCACTACCACGGCATACACAACGGAGATGTGTCAGATGAAGCAAATAACACCGCTATTCATCTTGATGGCGGCGGACATATTGTTGGAATGGTAGGTTCTGGCAAATCCACCTTGATGACTGTCTCTTATACACATCT
>JACSRG010000601.1 GCA_014879865.1 Anaerolinea sp. | reverse complement strand
CGTCCCGGTGCCGCCCTTCGACGCGCAGTGCGTTGACCCGGTGACGGGTGCGGTCACTCCGGCGAGCGAGATGGCAAACGGCATCACCTTCACCCCTGCCCTCGACGGCTACCGCGAGGTCTTCAGCGCGAACATCGGCGTGTGGCTGTACAACACGGCGTTCTACTCGATCACCATCATGCTGCTGCGCCTCGCCTTCGACTCGCTGGCGGGCTACGCGCTGGCGCGCATCAAGTTCCCCGGCAACCGCCTCGTCTTCTTCATGATCCTCGGCACGCTGATGATCCCGGCGGTCGTGTTGTTGATCCCGCGCTTCATTATTTTGAAGCAGTTGGGCATGCTCAACACCTATCATGGCTTGATCATCACGCTGGCAGCGGATGGCTTCGGCATCTTCCTGATGAAGCAGTTCTTCGAGTCGATCCCCGCCGAAATCGAAGAGGCGGCGGCGGTCGATGGCGCGAGCCGCTTCACAACCTTCTTCCGCATCGTGCTGCCGATGGCAACCCCGGCGCTGACCGCGCTGGCGATCTTCAGTTTTCAGGGGCAGTGGAACAACTTCCTCGACGCGCTGATCATCATCAACGGCGACTCGAACCTGTGGAATTTGCCGCTCGGCTTGGCGAATCTGCGCGGGATCGGCGGCGAGACATTGCGCTGGCATCAATTCCTTGCCGGGTCGGTCATCACGACGGTACCATTGGCGATCATCTTCTTCATGTTCCAGCGCTATTTCGTCGAAGGTGTGAGCTATTCAGGGTTGAAGGGGTAACGTGTTTTCAGGGCTGCGGGCAGGGTGGCGCGCGATGCTCCACCTCAATCACCGGGGACATAAGTATATCTGGGGCAATCTGCTGTGGGTTGCCCTGTCGATCCCGCTTGTGACCGCCCCGGCGGCATGGATGGCGTTCGTCCGCCTCGGCTATTCCCTGCACCGCGACCCCGGCACGACAATGGATGAGTTCTGGGCGGGTTTCCGCCAGAATTGGCGGCGCGGGATCGTCTTGGCGCTGATCAATACCGCGATCTTGATCGTCAACATTAGCAATTTGCTGAGTTACTGGTACACGCCGGGCGTCGTCGCCATGTTCCTGCGCGTCACATGGCTGATCGTGCTGGTCGGCTGGTTCGCGCTCCAACTGTACGCCTATCCGCTCTTCTTCGCGCTCGAAAAACCCACGCTGGTCGCGGCATTCCGCAACGCCGCCGTGATGATCCTGCTCAATCCACTGTTCACCGCCGGCGTGCTGCTCTGCGCCGCGCTCATCCTCGTTCTGAGCATGGCACTGCCGCCAGCGTGGATACTGCTCACCGGAGCGGCGCTGTGCGCGCTGGCGAATACCGCCGTGCAGGATCGTCTGCGCGCGGCAGGCTTGGAGAAAACGCCGCCCCCCGACCCCGACGATGTACCGGATCGTTCGTTTTACGCGGATTATGAGACTTAATTCTCGCTGTAGCGATTCTTGGCTATAGTTAAGTCTGTCGTTTGCCGCTGTAAGATCAGATACAACATCATGACCACAATCAAAGATGTCGCCAAAGAAGCCGGGGTTTCCATCGCCACAGTCTCTTATGTGCTGAACGACAAAACCGACTTTGTGAGTGAAGATACCCGCCGCCGTGTGTGGTCAGCCGTACGCAAAACCGGCTACCGACCGAATGTCACGGCGCGCAACCTGCGCTCGAACCAGAGCCGCTTAATCGGTTACGCATGGCACGAAATCCCGCCCGATTTGATCAACCCCGTGCTGGAGCACTTCACCTACGCGCTGGCGCGCGCCGCCGAAGCTGCCGGGTATCACATCCTGACGTTCACCTATCCGCTGACCGACCCGATCCCGGTCTACGAGGAGCTGATCCGCACCGGGCGCGTCGATGCATTCGTCATCGGCAGCACCACCTACGACGATCCGCGTGTGCGCTTCCTCATGGATCAGCAGTTCCCGTTTGTCTCGTTCGGACGCTCCAACGCCGATTGGGAGTTTAGCTGGGTCGATACCGACGGTCAGCGCGGCGTCGCCGAAGCGGTCGCGCATCTGGTCGCCTTAGGGCATCGGCGGATCGGCGCGGTCGTGTGGGAAGAAGGTTCGCTAACCGGCGACTACCGCTATGCGGGCTATCTAGAAGGGCTGCGCGCCGCGGGAATCGAGATCAACCCGGCGTATGTCGTGCGCGGCGAAAACAGCGACACGACGGGCTGCTTTGCCCTCGCCCATTACGCCTCCCTACTCGAACCGCCGACCGCCGTGATCGCGATCAGCGACCTGATGGCAGTCGGCATTATGAATGAGGCGGAGCGGCGCGGGATCGTCATCGGGCGCGACCTCTCGCTGATTGGCTTCGACGACGCCCCGATGACGCAGTATCTTCGCCCCGCGCTGACGACGCTCCAGCAGCCGCTGCCGGAAATCGCCCAAGCCTTGATCGACATGCTCGAAGGGATGATCAAGGAGACGCCGGATCAAGTACAGCACGTCTTGCTGCCGCCCCGCTTGATCGTCCGCGCATCGTGCGGGGCGGTTTAGTCACGCAGTTTCCCAATCTTCGAGCCTCAGCCCTCTGATGCGGCTGAACTCACGCGTATTGTGTGTCACGACAATCAAGTCGTTAGCAAGCGCAATCGAGGCGATCAGTAAATCATTCGGACCAATCGGCGTCCCCGCTCGTTCTAGTTCAGAATGCACGTATTGGTATCGAGCAGATACTTCATAGCAGGATGTCGCGTTCCTCGTAATCACCTTGTGGCGGACGCTCAAGCGGATTATCTGCTAGGCTTCCAGCGGTTCGCTCGAAATAGCCTTCGGGCCAAGCGCGCTTTTCCTTGCGCTGTACGACGACAAGAACCTCCAAGTCTGCGTCCGCGAGATCAAGCGGAACTTCGAGCTTAAGAATGCCGTCTTCTCCCACCCGCGCATCGAATTTGATGGTCTGCATCATTTGGCTCCTCACTCTACCTGTGGCAGGTTTTCTGCTACGCGCCTGTGGGCGCGATGACTTTCGCCAGCACGTCGGCGACGCGCACGCCATCCAAGTTTGGCAGACGCACATGCGCGCGGCTGACATCCGCTGTCCCTAACCCGACTGTCCAGAAACCGCCCTTGAGCGCCGCATCGATCCCGGCTTCGGCATCCTCGAAGACGATGGCTTGCAGCGGCGTCACGTCCAAGCGACCCGCCGTCCACAAAAACAGATCCGGCGCGGGCTTGGTATGCACCACGCTGTAACCGTCGCCAATCGCGTCGAACATGCTGATCAATTCCAGCTTTTCCAGCACGGGGCGCGCATTGCGGCTCGCCGACGCGACCGCCAGTTTGATCCCCATGCCTTGTGCCTCGTTCAGCAGGTCGCGCACGCCGGGAAGCGCGTCCTCCGGCTTGATCGTCTCCAAAAATCCGAGGTAGTAGCCCTGCTTGCGATCCATCCATTCTTGAGCGGTGGCTTCGTCAATCGGACGACCTTTCAGAATACGGTTCAGGCTTTCCCGGCGCGATACGCCGCGCAGCATCTCGTTATCATCCCGCGTGAACGGGATGCCTACTTCTTCGCTCAGGCGCTTCCATGACTGGTAGTGAAACTCGGCGGTGTCGGTGATCACCCCGTCCAGATCAAACATGAAGGCGCGAATCTCAGGCGACATCGGCTTCCTTTCGGTATAATCGTAGATCATGACACGATACCTGCTTATTCTACCCTTAGTGCTCTTTATTGTCGCCTGTGATCCGCTCGCGCCGCTGCCCACGCCAACGCCGCAGGTGATCATCGTCACGCCGGAGGCGTCGATCACGCCGATCCCGACCTCCACGCGCCCGCCGACCAACACGCCCGAACCTTCGCTGACGCCGACCAATACGCCGCCGCCCACCGCCCTCCCATGCACCGAGGATGGAGGTCAGATCATCCCGTTCGACGAATTTGAGAGCGCCACCGCCGACGAGAATTTGCCCTACCGCGTGTATATCCCGCCGTGCTATTTGGAGACGGAACGGCGCTACCCGGTGGTCTACCTGCTGCACGGGCTGCGTGAAAACGAAGCACAGTGGGGCGAGCTCGGTATTGCCGACGCGCTCGATCAGGGGATTCGCTTAAACGCGCTGCCGCCGATGATCGTCGTCATGCCGGATTTCGGTTCGATTGGCGCGGAAAACACCTTCCCGCCCAATGCATCCTACGAAACCGTCGTCTTGGACGAACTCAAACCCGCCGTCGAGCGCGACTTCTGCACGATCAACGAGCGCGAAAGCCGCGCGCTTGGCGGCATCTCACGCGGCGGCTTCTGGGCGTACAGCATCGCCATGCGCCACCCGGATTTGTTCGGCAAGGTGGGTGGTCACAGCGCCTCGTTTGATGATTCGAACGCCCCGCCCGCAAACAACCCGCTCGAATTGGCGCTCAACACGCCGTTCTTGAGCGATGCGAATCTCGTCATGTACATCGACAACGGCGCGTCCGATCCCGCCGGAACGGAATTGCAGTTATTTTCCAGCCGCCTCAGTTCGCGTGGGATCGCGCACACCTATGTGATCAACCCGGTGGGCGGTCATGACGACGATTACTGGCGGGCGCATCTGCCCGAATACCTTGAGTTCTACGGGCGGGAGTGGACGCGCAACACCTCGGAGCTGCCGAGCTGCGCCGAACCGAGTCCGTGACACGACTGCTGCTGCGGTGAGGGTGACAGTACCCGAAGTAGGGGCATGATATATCATGCCCCTACAACCGCGTTTTTTGAATTAGGTTTGGGGCGACGCATGCCTCGTCCCAACTGTGCCACGATCTGAATTCGGGGCACGGGGTTTGATTGCATTGAAAGACTTGGGGAAAGCTGCCCTGAGTTAAGCTGTTGAGGACGTATGCCTACTCCATTTACGCATTTGTACGCCGCGCAAGCCGCGCTGGACGATCCGCGTCTGCCTCAGCGCGCGCTGCTGGTCGAGAATCAGGCGGCTTACCTGCTGGGGAGCGTCGTCGCCGACGCGCATTTTCTCGCCAAACTGCGCCGCGATGAGACGCATTTCTACACCTACGATCACCCGATTACGACCCCGCCATGGCGCGTGATGTTCGACAAGTACCCGACTCTCTGGAACGCCGACGCCGACGATCAACGCGCGTTTCTGGCGGGCTATGCTTTTCACCTGTCGATGGATGAGGTGTGGACGCGGGACATGCTCGGCGAATTCTTCGCGCACGGCGAATGGGGAACGCGCCAGCAGCGCTTCTTGATGCTTCACGTCATGCTGATCGGCATGGACGAGCGCGATCTCGCCAAACTCGATGAACGGTCGGTGTCGGCAATGGCGTCGATGACGACGACGGACACGCGTCCGGGGGAATGGCTGCCCTTCATGAACGCGGCGACGTGCCGCGAATGGGGAGCGCTCATCCACCGGCAGATCAAACCGGGCGGTCACAGCGAGACCTTCGACATCATCGCCCCGCGCGTCGGCATGACGCCGGAACAGCTGCGCGAAGTGCAGGACGACCACGCGCGGGCAGAACGCGAATTATGGGCGCACATCCCGCACGCGACGCTGGCAGAAATCGAAG
>JACSRG010000542.1 GCA_014879865.1 Anaerolinea sp. | reverse complement strand
AGCGTCACATCGAACGTGAGTTCTTCCGTCCCGTTGCGGACGACGCCCAACTGCACCGTGTCGCCGGGCTTGGTATAAGCGGCGAGGTACGAAACGAGCGACCCCATGCCGGTGATCGGCGTACCGTTGATCGACGTGATGATGTCTACGTTTTGGAACACATCGACGCCGTCAATTTCGGTCGGGTTAGAGGCATTCTGGAGACCACCTTGCGCCGCCGGTCCGCCGCGTTCCACGCCGGACACGATCACGCCGCGCGCGTTGTTGGGCAGATTAAGCGCTTCGATGTAATACAGGTTGATGTCACCGCCGCTGATGCCAAGATAGCTGTACTGCACCGAACCATCGGTCATCAGCGCGGTCGCAACGCGCTGCACCAGATTCGACGGGATGGCGAAGCCCACGCCCGAACTGCTGCGCGTCTGGCTGAGAATCTGCGCGTTCACGCCGATCACCTGCCCGTTCAGGTTGAGCAGCGGACCGCCGCTGTTGCCGGGGTTGATCGCCGCGTCGGTCTGGATTGCCGAGCCAATCTGGTAATTGCTCAAGCCGGTGATGCGGCGATCCAGCGCGCTGATGATGCCGGTCGTCATCGTCCACGCCTGCCCGAACGGGCTGCCGATGGCGACGACTTCCTGACCGGGATACAGCGCGTCCGAATTGGCGAAGGTGAGCGGCTTCAGATACTCTGCCGGGAGATCGACGCGCACGACGGCGATGTCCGAGTCGAGGTCGAGTCCGACGACTTCACCGCGCACAATCGTGCCGTCGATGAAGTTGACTTCCACGCGGGTCGCGCCTTCGACCACATGCGCATTGGTGACGATGTGTCCGAGCGTGTCGATGACGAAGCCCGACCCCGTGCCTTGAACGAGTTCATCGCCGAAATCGAACTGCCCGCTAACTTCGGGATGCCGCGCAGTGACGTTGATCGACACAACCGACGGCGTGATCTGCTGGTACAAGCTGGAGAGGATGATCTCTTCCTGTGTGGCGTTTGCCGGCAGTACGACCGGCTCTGCCGTCACGACGGGAAAATTAACAAACTCCGTCTGAGCGGAAGTGTCGGTCACTGCCGTTCCAATATAGAATGCCGCTGCCATCAGCAGCGCGACTCCTAAAAGCGATACGATTCGCTTTGACATAAGCGTTACGCCTTTCACGCACTTAACGACTCTCGTCTCTTCAGTATCGTCTGATTGACAACATTAGTGTATGCAAATGCGATGAGTAGAATCTAAGATAAGTGTTAGCTCTCTATCGAGGAGATGTAAACGCCGAGTTTACATTTCGCCGGAAGGGGCGCACCTCGCTATACTACGAACGTAGTTGAAAGTTGAAAGTCGGAGTCGCCCCAAGCAGCGATCACTTTCAACTTTTCACTTTCTACTTTCTACGCTCAGACTATCATCATTCTAGGACTTTCCCCTTATGCCTCTGTTTGTCATTTTCATCTTCGGCGCGGTGATCGTCGGTACGGGCGCGATGCTCTCCCCCGCGCTGCCCACGTCACAGCCGCGCATCGGTCTGGCGGCGGCGCTCGGACTCGGTCTGGTCATGGGCGGCGCGGTGCTGTGGTCGATGTTGTTCGGCTGGGACACACTGGTCATCAACTACATCCTGTTCGCGCTGGTGACGAGCATTTTTCTGTTCGGTACGCTGTCGTATGGACAAAAGCGCGCCGAAAGCCGGGGCGAAGAACTGCTTGACGCCGATCAAGGCTGGACGAGCGGACGCGATCTGCTGCTGTTCGGCGTGGCGGCGCTGATCTTCGTCATTCCGGCGCTGGCGCTGCCCGTCCCGCTCGACACCGACGCGCAGGGCTTCGGCTACCTCGCCTTGATGGTGCGCATGGGCGGCACGTTCCAGACACTCGCCCCTTTCCAACCGGAAGTCACGTATTTGTACGCGCCGGGGCTGTCGGTGCTGTCGGCGTACCTCTCCGGGCAGTTGGAACAGGGGATGCACCTGATCCAGTTCGGGATCGCGGCGGTGTCCGCGCTGGTGCTGGTGTGGGTCGCCTACGATTTCGGCTCGGAACTGCAAGATAAGCGGCTCGGTCGGGCAATGGCAATCGCCATGCTGATCGGCACGGGCTTGCTGACCGCCTACATGGATTCGCACTTCACCACCGTGCTGGCGCTGGTCTTCGCGCTGGCGTTCCTGACGTTCGTCGTGCGCTACCTGAAAACGCATTACACCGTCGATGCGATCTTCGCCGGGTTGATGCTCGGCGCGGTCGTGTTGAGCCATCCCGACACGACGATCATCCTCGCGCTCGGTTTCGTCCCATGGCTCGCGTCGATGTGGTTGGCGTCGCCGACCTCCGTGCCCCCGCGCCCGACGCCCCGCCGCTGGTTGGTGATTGCGCTCGGCGTCCCCCTGATCGCGCTGCTGGCGATCCTCCCATGGCTGATCAGCGTGCTGCCGCTGCTCGGCGCGGACATCGTGTCGCCGTTCAGCCGTGACCCGAACTACTGGCAGGTGATGCTCGCCTATCACGGCGTGATCATCGTGCCGCTGGCGCTGCTCGGCGCGGTCGTCGCCCTGCGGCGGCGCGAATCGACCGCGCTGCTCGCAGTCGGCTGGCTGATCCTCGCGCTCGACTTCTCGACGACGGGGATTCTGCCGTCGCTGCTCGAAACCGTGCTCGCGCCGGTGCTGCGCTACGATTACCCGTTCAGCATCGCATGGCACGCGCCGATCATCCCGTACACGATTCTCGGCGGGTTTGGCTTGCTCTGGCTGTGGGATCGCGTCTTCGAACAGCGGATCGGCGCGGCGCTGCACCGGATCGCTCCGGCAGGTTTGATCGCCGTCGGCGTTGTGATCCTTGCGGTCGGGTTGTTCAACCAGCAGTTGGTCGAGATCAGCAAGGATCAGATCAGCTTCTTCGGCGCGTTCTCGTCGCACGCCGACGTCGCCGCGATGAACTGGCTCAAGGCGAACGCGCCCGCCGATGCGCGCATCCTCAATCACCCTGCGCCGCACGAAGCCGACTGGGTGCCGGTGATCAGCGAGCGCGAAGCGGTGTATTTCCGTCCGCAGCCGTTCTTCCAGCACATGGACGCCGTATTTGCCGAGCAGGAAAGCCTGCGCGCCTTCTGGGCTGACCCGGCGAACCCCGCCAACGCCGATTTACTGCGCGACGCGGGGATCAGCTATGTGATCGTCCCGCAAATCGTGACGAACCCGAACAGCATCGAGACGATGTACCGCTGGCGTGCGCCGTTCACCGAAGAATTTGCGATGGCGTCACAGGTCGGCGACGCGCCGTACCTCGAACTGGTGTATGATCAGGATGGCGCGCAGGTGTATCAAATGAGAGCCGTTAGCGATTAGCTCGCAGCTTTTAGCTAACGGCTAAACGCTAGCTGCTTTAGGGAATTGAAATGTCTGACCCACGCGAAGACGACGCGCAGTTCAAAGATTGGCTGAGCAATCGTCCGCCCCATAACGAAGACGACGACGTGCCCGCCTCGGTCACGTTCATGGAGATGATGCGGCAGGCAGCGGCGCGTCAGGAACGCGCCAACGCGCCTGTTCCGCGCGTCGAGCCATCGCCGGAGCGCAGCCCCGTTGGTACAGCGGTGGATGTCGGGGAGTCGATCCCGCTGGCAGAGCACACGTCTGCGCCATCTCCCGACTCCGGGGGAACCGGAGGCGGCAGCGGGTCAGCGGGCGGCGGTGATTCGGGCGGCGGATCGCCCAAGCGCGACTCTGCGCCTGCTCCCCGTCCCCGCCGGGTGAAGCGCGGCAGACGCACCATCAGCGCGATTGGCGGTTTCGTGCGCACGATGATCATCGTGGTGATCGCCGCCGGGTTGATGGCAACGATCTTCACATGGTGGACGCCCAACGCCTTTCTCTCGGATGAAGTCCGCGCGGGGTTGAGCGCCGCGCTGGTGACGCAAGCGCCGACGGTCGCCCCGACGACGCTGCCCACGCCGAACTGGGCGCGGCGGATCGGCATCGTCTCCGGGCATCGCGGTCCGCAGAACGATCCCGGCGCGGTCTGCCCGGATGGGCTGAAAGAGGCGGACATCGTCTTCGACGTGGCGCAGCGGGTGGTCACATCCCTGCGCGGCTTGGGCTACACCGTCGATCTGCTTGACGAGTTCGACCCGCGCTTGGAGAATTATCAGGCGACGGCGCTCGTCTCGATTCACGCGAATACGTGCCAATCTTGGGGCAATGAGATCGTCTCCGGCTATCTGATCGCGGCGGCGGCGGCACGGGTGTCGGCGCGTGGCAACGACGACGTATTGGTCGAGTGTATCGCCGGAACGTATGCGGCATCGGTCGGCTTGCAGCGGCGCGCGGGGGTCACGGTAGACATGACCGATTACCACACCTTCCGCGAGATTCACCCGCTGACGCCCGCCGCGATCCTCGAACTGGGCTTCATGCTGGCGGATCGGCAGATTTTGACCGAACGTCAGGATGACATGGCGCGCGGGATCACCGACGGTATCTTGTGTTTTCTGAATCCACCATTGTAGTCGAACGAGGATGTTGAAGATGAGCAGGGAAATCGTGATGTATTCGCGCAGCCTGTCGTGTCCGTTCGTGACGCTGGCAAAGCGTGTGTTGAGCGATCATGCGCTGGCGTACCGCGAGATTCATATCGACAAAGACCCGGCGGCGCGCCAGCGGGTGCTGGATTGGACGGGCTTTCTCTCCGTGCCGACGATCATCGTCGTGGACGATGGCGGCGATCTGCCCGCCGAAATCCCGCCGCCGCTGCCACGCGGGGCGAGCCCGCGCGGGATCGACCGGGGACTGATGATCACCGAACCGAGCATCGAGGATTTAACGCGCTGGCTGCAAAAGCACGGTTTCATCGACGCGGCGGCAGGCAACTAATCCACCATACTCAAGCGCGGAGGGTTTTGCTATAATTCCGCGCAACCGCTGGAGAGGTCGCATAGTGGTCTAGTGCGCTCGCTTGGAAAGCGAGTAAGGGTCACACCTTCGCGGGTTCGAATCCCGCTCTCTCCGCATCTGCAAAACGCCATCCTTTGATGGCGTTTTTATTTCTGTCATTCGACTATTGCACACTATATACTTCGGGTATTAAAATGTATTCGAATAGTCGAAACACCTAACTACACGGGAACACAATGTCTAGAGCAGCAGCCTTTATCGAAGCCTACCCGAACGCCGAGATTCGCGGGGGCATGATCGTAGCCATTCAACAGGCGCTGGGCGCAGCGGCAGCGCCGTATTTCGCGCGCGCCGGGTTCGTCGATGTCAGTCCTAACGGCTGGTACAGCCTGACGAACTATCTGCAAGTCCTCTATGAAATCTTTGAGCACGAACCGAATGTTATGCAAAACATGGTCTCATTGGGGATGTCAACGGCGGAGCACGCCATCCTGCCGCCGGAAATCGACACGCTGGAAAAAGGGCTGAAGGCGCTTGAAATGGGCTGGAGTATGAACACCCGCAGCGCCAAACCGGCGATCTGGTCGGTGCAGCCCATCGACGATCACAACTTCATCTGCGTCAACACTTCGCCCTTCCCCATCGATCAGGAATACGGCGTGG
>JACSRG010000600.1 GCA_014879865.1 Anaerolinea sp. | reverse complement strand
CGCGATGCCTGCGCGCTCAACAGCCCGGAAGTCGAAAACGCGCTGACCTTCATGCGCTCGTTCTACACCGATGAATTCGCCGTTCCGTATGGCACGGACAGCGAACCCGTGTTCGTGGCGGGCAACGTCGGTATGTTCCTCAATGGTCGTTGGGCGACCCCGAACATGCTGGCGCAGGTTGAATTCGACTGGAACGTCGCCGAAGTACCGGCGGGTCCGGCGGGTCAGAGCAACTTCCTGTTCTGGGGCGCGTATGTCGTCAACGCCAACACGGAAAACCCCGAAGAAGCGTGGATGCTCCTCCAGCAGTTGACCAGCGTGGACGTGCAGCAGCAGGTGTCGGCGCTCGGCGCGAACTTCCCCAGCCGCATCGGTGACGAAGCCCTCGCCGCCGTCATGGCAGCCTTCCCCGACCTGAACAACGCCGCCTTCACCAACGCGATGGCGAACTACGCCGTCGCCGAAGCCCCGCTGTGGAAGGGCGATTTCGGTCAGATCAACTGGAACACGGTTGAACCGGCGATCACGCAGGTGCTCACGGGCGAAATGACCCCCGCCGACTTCACGGCGAACATTTGCGGTCAAATCGAACAATACTTCACCAGCGGCAGCTAGGATTTTCCGGTAACGTCGAAAAGGGGTGGGTCAACTTGGGTGACTCACCCCTTTTTGTTAGGTCAGTCGAGCGGTTAGCCATGAGGACGAGCGAGTGGCTCACCGCCAAAAGGATATTTTTATGGCTGCAACCTCAAATATGGCTTTAACTCCACAGGCGGCGGGCAAGCCCGGAACGCTGACCCCCGCGCTGATCTTGCTCATGCTCTGGCACGGCGTGATCGGCATAGGCTTGCTGTTCGGCGCGACACAGTTATGGGCAGTCGAGCGCTTCTTCAACCTCGGCACGTTCGTCCCCAAATTCATCGCCGTCGTGGTGATCGCGCTGGCGCTGGTCAATTTCATCAGCATCCCCCTGCTGGCGCGCCGGAATAACAACGCCCGCTTGATCGGCATCCTCGTCAACTTCTTCGGCTTCGCGCTGGCGCTGCTCCTGCTCGGTCATGTCCTCGGCTTGTACCTCGGCATCGACGATCTCGCGCGCGGGCTGTACCAGAACGCGCCCCTGCTGCTCGGTTTCCCCATCGGCTACGCGCTGGTGTGGATCGCCCGCCGCTTCTTTGCCGATGATTCGCTGCCGCGCGTCCGCTTGGAACAGATCGGCTTGGGCGTGATGATGCTCACGCTTGTGATCATCCTGTGGCAGTCCGGGCTGGCGAACAGCATCGGCACGCTGATCAGCGCGTTCATTCGCCCCGAAGTGCTGGTGGTGACGGCAGCCTTGATCATCTTCCTCGCGGCGGGCATCACCTTGCTGCGCATGGGCGATATGTTCGGCGAAACCATCCTCCAGCGCGAAGCGTGGCAGGGCTGGCTCTTCCTGATGCCCAACTTCGTCAACTTCATGCTCTTTTTCGCTATGCCGCTGCTGCTCTCGTTCTACCTGAGCTTCACCGATTACGCGGGCGTCGGCAATACGCCGCCCAACTTCATCCTATTCGACAACTATACCCGCATGGTCAGCCTCGACGCGGTCGTCGTCCCGGCGGATTCCAACCCGCAGACCGTGCTGCGCCAGAATTATCAGGAGATCGCCCGCCTCACCCTCGGCGACCAGATGTTCCTGCTCGGCGCGCGCGATCCGCTCTTCTGGCAGAGCTTGGCGACCACCTTCCGTTACTGTATCCTCCTGCTCTTGTTCAGCATCCCGCCCGCGCTCGGCTTGGCAATGCTGCTCAACTCGAAAATCCCCGGTATGAAGCTCTTCCGCGCCGCCTATTTCCTGCCGTCGATTGCGGCGGTCGTCGGCGTCGCGCTGATCTGGCAGTGGCTCTACAATCCGATCATCGGTTTCATCAACTACAGCATCACCAACCTCGTCACGGGGATCAACGGGCTGCTTGGGACCGCCATCGTCGATCCCGAAATCGCGTGGCTGACCGACGAAAGGATCATGCTCTACTCGGTGGTGATCATGGCGGCGTGGCAGATCATCGGCTTCAACTCGGTGATTTTGCTGGCGGGTTTGCAGGGTGTCCCCAAAGAGGTGCTCGAAGCGGCAACGGTAGACGGCGCGAACGGGTGGACGCGCTTCCGCAAAATCCTGCTGCCGTTGATCGCGCCGACGACCTTTTTCGTCACCGTGACCACGCTGATCAGCGGGCTGCAAGCGTTCAGCGAAATGTTCGTCCTGTTCGGCAACAGCACGAGCAACGCGCGCCTGACGACCGTTTTCTACCTGTACCAGCAGGGCTTCCAGCGCTTCCAGATGGGCTATGCGTCGGCGACGGCATGGGTCTTGTTCGCGGTGATCTTCGCCACCACGCTGATTCAGTTCCGCCTGTCGTCCAGCAACCAAGCGTACAGCGATTAGGGGATCGACATGGCAACGATAGTTTCTGACTCAGGTTATTCCCGTGATCGCGGGTATCAAATCCGCCAGTGGATCGCGCGCGTCGGCGTCTACATCCTGCTGATTCTGGTCGCGCTGTTCATGTTGTTCCCGTTCATCTATATGGTGATGACCTCGCTCAAGTCCGCCACCGACGTCTTCCGCAGCCCGCCGCGCTTGTTCCCGTACTCCGAAGTCACGGTCGAATACAACGGCGAACAGGTTCCCGTCTACAACCTCGACGGGCGACAGATGGTCATCGCCGAGCAGAGCGTCCGCTTCGACTTCTTCGCGACCGAAGCGCAGATCAACCCGGAGTCGCCGCGCCAAAGCGCCCTCACGATTCAGCTTCCCGCCGATACGGCGACCGCGACGGGCGAAAGCGTCACCGTCGGCGGCGAGGAATTCGACGTGTACGACGTGCCCATGCCCGACGGCACAACTCAACGCCTGCTGCGCGCCTACAGCGGCGGCTTGGGGCGCTTCGTCGATCCGAACGATCCTTCGGTCGAGACATTCGCCAACGCCCGCACCGCCGAACAGGTCGAAGTGATCGACTTCCGGTGGGAAAACTACAACGCCGTGCTGACGCTCAACAACCTCAACCGCGCGTTGATCAATACCGCCGTCGTAACGGTGCTGGTCACGGTGGGGCAGGTTTCCACGTCGCTGCTCGGCGGGTACGCCTTCTCGCGCATGAAGTTTCGCGGCAAGGATGCGGTTTTTCTCGTCTACCTCGGCACGATCATGATCCCGTTCGTCGTGCTGATCATCCCGCTCTATCAGTTGATGGTCATCATCGGCTGGCAGGATCGGCTGGCGTCGCTCATCATCCCATGGATCTTCACCGCATACGGGACGTTCCTCATGCGCCAGTTCTTCATCACCATTCCGAAGGAGCTGGAAGAAGCCGCCTTCCTTGACGGCTTGAGCCGCTTCGGGATTCTCTGGCGCATCTTCGTGCCGCTCAGCGGCGCGGCGATTGCGACGCAGGCGATCATCACCTTCCTGTACGGGTGGAACAGCTTCATCTGGCCCCTGATCATCATCGGCGACAGCCCGATTGAAAATCACGTCGTGACGCTCTCGCTCAACACGCTGCGCAATGCCGCGTCCAGCGAGCCGAACCTCGTGCTGACCGGCGCGGCGGTCGCCATCCTGCCGCCGCTGATCCTGTTCATTCTGGCGCAGCGCTACTTCGTGGAAGGCATCGCCAACACCGGCTTGAAGTAAGAAGAGAAAGACTCAACGCAAAGACGCGAAGACGCAGAGGCGCAAAGAAATTGGATCAATTATTCTCCTCTCCTTTGCGTCTTGGCGACCTTGCGCCTTTGCGTTGAATCTTTTCCTTTTCTTTCTTTTCTACGTCCCCTTAAGCGTGCAGAGCGCCTGCCGGATTTCGCCGAGGTGGTACGCCGTATGCGCGACCAAGCCAATCGACCCGCCGATCACATTCATGTCGTTGAAGTCGGGCGTCGTCTTGACCAGTTCAATTGCGCGGTTGTAGCTTTCGCGCAGACGCTGTTTGCTGGCTTCCCATTCTTCCGGCGTGACCTCACGCACCGTCCGCCAGATATGCCCCCAATCGATGCGTTCAGCGGGCGGTCCATGCTTGACGAAGTCATAGGTTGTGTCGAGGTAGAAAGCAACATGGGCGACCTGTGCGGCGAGGGTCGCGCACGTCGGCGAGACGGGGCGCGAGGCTTCCTCCGCCGTGATCGTGGCAAGCGTTTCGAACATCGACGTGTTCTTGTCCAATAGGACGCCATGAACGTTGTCGAACAACTCGTCCAGAATGTAGAGCATGGCGTCCGCGAAATTCTCGTGCATTGTTTTCGTCATTGCGTATCCTTTCACATGCGAAGTAAATAGCCTACTCGTAATACTCCGGCGCTGTCTTCAATCCCGCCCACTGTTCACTGTCGTGACCGAAAATCACCAGCCCGATCTGCTCCCGTTCGACCCGATCCAGCAGCTTGATCGTACTGGCGCGGATCGCTGCGGCGTCCGGGTCGCTGCCGTCGTCCTGCTGATCACGGGTAAAGCCCTCGCCGAAGGGCACAGCGTCAACCGGCAGTAAAACCGTCCCGGTTTTGGGCAGCCGCACCAGCACCGATTGATGTCCCGGCACATGCCCGCTCGTCTCGATCAGCTCCAGCCCCGGCAGCAGTTCGGTATCGCCGTCCACCAGCCGAATCCGCTCCATCGGCTGATCCCATTGGGATCGAGTGGCAGCAAAACGCGGGTTGGTCGCCGCATCCGCATGATGCGCACGCTGCACCACATACTGCGCCCGCGTGAATGCGGCGTGTCTTCCGGCATGATCGAGATCGTAATGGGTCGAAATGACCGTATCAATGTCCTCCGGTTGTACGCCAATGCGCGCCAACTGCGCGATCACGTCCTGCCCGTTCACGAAGTCCGATCCTTCTGCGGGAATGATCGCCGGGAGACCACTGTCGATCAGAATATGCCTGCCGTCACCCGTTTGCACCAGATAGCACACAATCGGAATGTCGTATTCCGGCATCGACCCAACTTGCATCAGATAGAGACGCTGTGGCGCAGAAGCAGTTTGGCTCATCCTACCCATTCCTGCATATTCTTGGACAAGGGCTTGCCCATCGCCCGCAGGTACGTGACCGCCTTGCCGAAGAAGATCATGAGTGCTTGAAGATAGGTGTTCAACTGCATCTCGATGGGCATCTGGTAGCCGCTGGCACGCGTGACCTGTTTGCTCTCGACATCGGCATCGCTAAAAGCGGCGAGGGTGGCTTTCATATCCGCGTCCAATTGTTGAAACCACGCTTGGAGTTGCTGAACACTGCTGGCGAGTCCGGGGTTGCGGTAATCAAAATCCTGCTTGAGGGTGCGCAGCGATTCGGCGTACGAATGCTCGATCTCGCCGCATTCGCGGATCAGCGCCCCGAAGGTGATGTTGTCGCCACCGGGGTTAAATGCCAGATCGGCATCGCTCAACCCGGCGATGATCTCATCGCGCAAGCCGTGTGACGCTTCGATCCACAACCAGACGCTCTCCATCAACCGATTCATAAAGTCTCCTTTCGCGTAGAACAAACATGCTAAGTGTAACACGAAAAGAGGAAGAA
>JACSRG010000340.1 GCA_014879865.1 Anaerolinea sp. | reverse complement strand
GGGCAGGACGGCGCGTCCGGGCGATGCTCTGGCAGGCGTTGAGCAGCGTTTGTCCCTTGCGCAGCGAGGGCAGCGTTTCGGTCAGGTCGAAGACGCGCGGACGCACATCGGTGACGAGCGCGGGTGATTCGACCTCGAAGCGCTGAAGCGCGAAGGCGGTCTGCGCGTTGACCTGCCCCGTGCGACCGGGCACGAATTTGTCGCCGCCGAGGCTGTTCAGCAGCCACGCATAGCCGACGGCAGAGGCGATAGCGTCGGTATCGGGGTTGCGGTGTCCGATGACAAGAATCGTATCGGGAATGGGCATAGGTTCACCTATAATCGTTATGACGAGTCTGCGATAACTATAGCCGATCCGGTGGACTTGCCCTAGACCGTGTTTGGATTACAATGCAGGTTTGATCCCGCCCCCATAATTCCGGGGCGATCATTGGACGAGGCATGAGGGTGTCTAAAAACTTTACCCCCTTCCCGTCCAAGCGAAGCTTGGCATTCGGGGAGGGGTCGGGGGTCAAAAAATCGAGGCTTAAGTTGGACGACGCCTATGTCGTCCCTACGAAAAGGTGTAGGCTATGCGGTTGAGATTGCTGCCCTTCTTGCTTTTGATTGCGCTCGCCGCGTGCCGCACCGAACGCGGACTTCAGCCGGAGGACATCCCGACTCAATCCTCCGTCGAGCAAGCCATGACCGCCATCCCGCTGACGGAGTACGCGCCGCCCGCGCCCTACAACCGCGCCGTGACCACGTTTGACCGCGTGGACAATCGCCTGACCGAACTGGCAGGCTGGCGCTATATCGTCCAACTGGAATTTACGGGTGTGTTCGCCCGCACCCCGCGCGATGCGAATGCCTCGGCGCGGGCGGAAGTCTGGTTCAATCAACTGGCATCGGCGCGCCGTGTCATACTTTCAACCTCCGGCGAATTGATTGGGCAGGCAGAAAGCAGCGGTTACGAAGCCGTGCGCTTGGGTCCTGACGCGTTCCTTGTGCGCGATGGCTTGTGCCTGACCGGGGCGGAGGAAGCCGCCGCGACCGCCTCCGAGCTGAGCGCGGGCGCGCTGGTCGGCGGGGTGACGACGGCGCTCCCGGCGGGGCGGACAGCGGTCATCAATGGGGAAGAGTCGTATTTGTTCAGCTTTGACCCGGCGAATCTGGTGCTGCCCGCGCTGCGTGCTGGCGACGATGGGCGCATCACCTACACGAGCGGTGAATTGTGGATCGCACCCGCGCGCAACGCCGTGACGCGCTTCTACCTCAACCTCGATGTCGAGAACGTGGTGATCTTTGATCGTCAACTTCCCGTCACCGGGACAGTGCTCATCCGCTACGATCTGTATGAGGCAGGCACGGCGTTCAACATCACCGTGCCGTTCGGGTGCTAGGGGGGACAATGACAAATCGCGTCAAACTGGTGATCATTCATCCCGGTGGCACACGCAAGAGTACGGTTGAAGTTCCCAACAATGTCGCCATTGGGCGACTGCTGCGGGCGCTCATACCGAGGCTCGACCTACCGGTTAATTTTGCCAATGGACGACCCATCACCTATTACTTGATGCGACAGGTCGAAGAGGGTTTTGACCAGCAGCTCGATCCCGACAAGACCTTAGGCGAACAGGAGATCAGCGACGACGATGTGCTTGCCCTGTATCCTGAGATGGTGGCAGGAGGTGGCGATGATCTAGGTGGGCTAATTGACCCCGCCGTGCTTGAGAAGCTCACTGAATCGATGAATCGCGAACAAGGTCTGCGTCGAGACGAGGTTGTACCGCAGCAGGTAGAATTGACCGCGCGTGAACGTGATCGCCTTGTCGAGATGATCGCGGTTGAAGTGCAGATGCGGTTGGATGATTTCAACGTCAAGCTAATTGAACAGCAGAAGACGAGCGCCGAGGATCGTGCTAAGCTAGCCGAGGCGACGTTTGAGCGCTCGATCTTCGGCAAGCCGTCCGCCAGCCAGCAGTATCACTGCGACGCCTTCATGATTATGCCGTTCAATCGCGGCTTTGAACCCGTGTTCAACCGCATCATCGAGCCGCTGTTCCGAGAACTGGGCATGATCGTCAAGAAAGGTGATGCGTTCGTGTCGCACACGGGCGTCTTCATGGATGAAATCTGGTCGGCGATCTACAACGCGCGCTTCGTCGTGGTCGAATGCAGTCTTGTCAATGCAAATGTGTATTACGAGTTAGGGATCGCGCACACGCTGGCAAAACCCGCCATCCTGCTAACCAGCGACATCAGCACCATGCCCGCCGATCTGCGTCATCGCCGCCATATTGTCTACGAGAACTCGATTGACGGTGCGGACAAGCTGCGGGCTGAACTCAAGAACTATATCCTCATGCTTGACGCCGACCTACGCAGCGGCAAGACCGGGAATGAATAGGCACAGCAGGTTGGACGGGCGAGAGTAAGTTTTCTCCCCTCCCTGAATTCGGGGAGGGGTCGTACTTTACAGCAGCGGGCTTTTCTCGATCTCCGGGTAGTCACACGCCAGTTCGCGCCACGCTCGCCCCAACCGCTTGAAGCCTTCTTCGATGTCGGCGGGCTTTTGCGCCCCGAAGTTGATGCGCATGTGGTAGCTGCCGCTCCCATTCGAGTAAAACAGGTTGCCGAGCGCATAAGCGACGCCCGTTTGCACCGCTTGGATATACAGCTCCGCGACGGTGGGACCTGATTTCGGCAGTTCGACCCACAGGTACAACCCGCCGAGCGGCTTTTCCCACTTCGACCCCGGCGGCAGATAGCGGCGCGCGGCAGCGAGGGCGATGTCACGGCGGCGGCGCAGTTCGCGGATGTTGCGCTCCATTTGCGCCGCCAGCACGCCGTGTTCCAGCATCCAGTGCAGCGCGCGCTGATTCAGCCCCGGCGTAGAGATGTCGGCGGCTTGCTTGACGCGCACCAACCGCTCGTGATGCACCCCGTCCGAAATCAGGTAGCCGATGCGCAGACCGGGCAGTAAATTCTTGGTGAAACCGCTGGCGTGGATGACGATCCCGTGTTCGTCCAGCGCCTTAAGCGGCGGATACGCTTCACCCTCGAAGCGGAATTCGTGATACACGCCGTCCTCAAGGATCGGGACGCGGTATTCGTGCGCCAAGTTGAGCAGTTGGCGGCGGCGGTGCAGCGGCATGATTCGCCCGGTCGGGTTCTGGAACGAGGGCATGACGTAGATCAAGCGCGGGTGATGCTCCAGAATCACGTTTTCGAGCATGTCGAGGCGCAGTCCGTCGTCGTCCATGCCCAAGCCGTACACGCGGACGCGCCGCGTGCGGGCAATGTCGATCATGCCGACGTAGGTCGGCGTTTCGGTCACAAGCAGATCGCCCTCGGATAGGATCGCCTGCACGACGAGGTCGATTGCCTGCTGCGTCCCACCCGTGATCAGCACGTTATCCGCGCTGCATTGAATCCCCAACGCGCTGACGTAATCGCGCACGCTGGCGCGCAGCGGCGCGTAGCCTTCCGGCACTTCATAGGCGAGTGCCTCCGATCCATCGCGATCCAGCACCGAATTGATCGCTTCGCGCAGATGCCCCACCGGGAAGAATTCGCTCGGCGGCGCGCCCGTGCTGAAGTTGATCACGCCGGGACGCCGCGCCATGCGCATCAATTCACGCAGGGAACGATCCGGGTAGGTGTTGCCGATCACGTCGGTATGTCCATTCAACCGCGCGCTGCCATTGACCGGCGTCGGCACGGCGGTCGCCGCCGTTTCGCGTCCGCCCGAAACGAAGGTGCCGCGTCCCGCGTGCGCGCTGAGATAGCCCTCGGCGCGCAGTTCCGCGTAGGCGTTGACCACGCTGATCCGGCTGATGTTCAACTGGCGGGCGAGGTCACGGCTCGCGGGCAGGCGCGTCCCGGCGGGGAGAGTCCCGCTTTCGATCTGGGAACGCACATGGCGAATGAGCTGGCGATAGATCGGCTCTTCACTGTCACGATCAAGCGGGATCGACAGATGAGGGGTTAGCATTTGGACTCCACCGGGCGTACTCGGACTTTCTTAACCTACCATGACGCTTTTTGACGAAATGAGTCCATATGATACCATTGAATGGACTCGTATTCCAGACATGAGTGCGAAGCCGCCAATTGGGACTTTTTTACTTTCCACATCGGGCGGTTCTGCGTATCATCATAGATGTACTAGATCCAACTTTGGAGACCACCGGCATGATCGAGGAGCAAGATCCCCAACCCATGATCGAGGCAATGCTCGATCAGCTTGAACATGGCAGCGTTGCCGAGCGTCGTGCCGCCGCGTACTATCTAGGCGAGTCCGCATCTGAGGAGTCAATTGAGCCGCTGATCACCGCCTACCATGACGACAAAAATCGCAGTGTACGACAGGCGGCAGCCTATGCGCTTGGCATGTACCGCGCCGTCGATCTGGCGCTGACCAAGGGGGAGAATGATCGCGTCGTCGGGCTGCTTGAGCAGGTTGCGCGCGGCGAACTCGGTCAGCGCGCGCCGATTGGGCGCTGGTTCCGCCGCATACTCGGTCTGCTGCTGGCGCTGGTCGTGCTGGGGGGGCTCAATCTGTACCGCGACAACATCCGCGTTTTGCTGTTCCCGAACTTGGCGCGCGACAAGGTGACGATTGCGCGCGAGATTGACCGCTGGTTCACTACCGTGCAAAACGACGTCACCGCGCTGCAAAACCAGTTCTACAGCGCGATCAGCAGCGGTGGTCAGGTGGATTGTACGACCTTCTTCAACGAACCCGCGCCGTTTCCCCCACTGCCGGGGGTCGATGCGCTGACCTACCCGGAGTTCGTGTCGCTGATCGACCGCATGAACGGCGTGCGCTCGCAGTACAGCACCGCGAAAGCGCGCTTCAACGCCGTGTGCGTGGACGGCAATCCGCTGACGAGCGAGACGGCGGCGCTGGCGCTGCAAGAATTCGTCCCGACCGTGCCGCTGGCGCTCGAACTGAAGAACGAATTGCAAACGATCATCGAAAACGCACCGACCGCAACCGCCGCCCCTCCGACGGAGACGAGCGTCCCGGTCGAGCCAACGGCAGCGCCCGCCGTCGTGCCGACTGCCGAGCCGCCGACAGTCGAGCCGCCGACGCCGGGCAGCAGCGCGCTAGGCAACAGCGCCCCGACCGCGCCAAATTTCGCCGGAGAATCGGACGCGAACCCCGCGCGGCACTTACCCGCGCTCTACGCCATCATCGACAACGTGACGACGGCGCGCGGCGCGAGTTCGCTGCTGCTGCGCTACTGGCAGGAGGTGCAGTCGAGCGGGACGACGAGCGGCTGCGAAGCGACACGCCCGTCGATCCCACAGAACTACATTGTGCTGCCGGAGATTGATGTCGCCGTGTCTGAAGAACTGCATCAGGCGGTCAACCTGATCAACATCGGCTTGAATGCGCTGCGCGATGGTTGGCGCGAATTCCAGACCGCGTGTGACGCGGGCAATATGCAGGGTCGGGTTGCGACCGGGCTGCCCTTCGCCGAGGCTGCCGACGCCGCCTTCGAGAATGCCGTCCCGCTGCTGGATCGCGTAGGTACAGGCAACTAGGGTCTGTCTGCAAACTGCCCTCACCCTAAATCCCTCTCCCTGAGGGAGAGGGACTTCACCCCTT
>JACSRG010000090.1 GCA_014879865.1 Anaerolinea sp. | reverse complement strand
TCGAGAGCCGTTAGCGATTGGCTTTTAGCGAAACCTGAAAGCCCGTGTTTATTGTACGGGCTAATGGCTAACCGCTAACGGCTAACCGCTTCAATTGTGACATTAGTCGGCTAATTTGACGAACAACTACGTCTTGTTCTCCGGCAGCGCGTTGACGATCACGTCGATGAATTCGGTCGTAGACGCCATCAGCGTCGGGGTCGATCCGGCGTTGTCGGTCTGATCCACCTTTTCCGTCTCGTTCTCGACCAGCGTCACGCGCACGCCGAGCGTGGGCAGCACATAATCGGTGTACAGCACCCCTGTCATTTGCGCGTTCCGCAGAAAGGCGAGCCGCCCTTTCGGGTCGAGACGGCGCACGCGCCCTTTAGCTTGGTTAAACTTGAGCTTCAGCAGTTCTTGGCGCAGCGACTCGCGCTGTTGGCTGTTCAAATATGCCATTGAATTCTCGTCCTTTAGCCGGATGAAAAAAGATCAGGCATAATTGTATAATTACGCGGTGTAACTGCCAAAGGCTATTTTATGCTCGAACCTCGCTCGGTTGGTGAAATCACCGCGATCATCAAAGCCCGACTGGAAAGTGACAGCCGCCTGCAAGACGTGTGGATCACCGGGGAAGTCTCCAATTTCAAGCAAGCCGCATCCGGTCATTTGTATTTCTCGCTCAAGGACAGCGGAGCGCAGATCAACTGCGTGATGTGGCGATCCAGCGCCGCGCGCCTGACGACGATGCCGCGCAGCGGTGACGCCGTGACCGCGCATGGCTACGTCGGCGTGTACGAGCAATCCGGTGCGTACCAGCTTTACGCCGACATCCTGCGTCCGGCGGGTGTGGGCGATCTGTTCCGCCAATTCGAGGAACTCAAGCGCACGCTGGAAGCCGAAGGCTTGTTCGACAACGCGCGCAAACGTCCACTGCCCGCCTTCCCGCGCCGCTTGGGTGTCGTCACGTCGGCAGACGCGGCGGCGTTTCAAGATGTGCAGAACGTGCTGCGGCGGCGCTACCCGCTGGTCGAAGTGATCCTCGCGCCGACGCTCGTGCAGGGCATCGACGCGCCCGCGCAGATCGTCCGCGCGCTCGGTCGGCTCAACGCGCGCCCGGACATCGATGTGATTCTGGTCTGTCGCGGCGGCGGCAGCATCGAAGATTTGTGGGCGTTCAACGACGAAGGCGTCGCGCGGGCGATTGCGGGCAGCCGCGTCCCGGTGATCAGCGGCGTCGGTCACGAGACGGATTTCACCATTGCCGATTTCGTCGCGGATTTGCGCGCGCCCACGCCCTCGGCGGCGGCGGAACTGCTCACGCCGGATGTGGCGGATTTGCGCCAGCACATTGATCGCCTGAGTGCGCGCTTGGACGATACCGTGCGCTATGCGTTCGACTCGCGGCGGCGCGGCTTGGCGGATAAGCAGTGGGCGCTCAAGCAGGTTTCCCCCGCCGTGACCATGCGCAGTTACCGCCAGCAGATCACCGGGCTGACACGCTCGATGCTGGCGGCACAGCGCGGGCGAATCGGCTTGGCACGCGAACGGCTCAACAGCATGGGGATCGCCCTGCACGCCGCCAGCCCACAGGCGATCCTCGAACGCGGTTACGCGCTGATCACGGATGCGGACGGCGCGCGGATGACGTCTGCGGGAGATTTAGCGCCGGGGAAGACAGTCACGATTCAGATGCATGACGGGCAGCGGCGCGCTGTAGTTGAAGGGACAGACGGAAATGAGTGACATGATCGGCGGCATCGACGGATTGTCGTTCGAAGCGGCTTACGCCGAACTGGAAAGCATCGTGATGCGGTTGGACGCAGGCGATCTGCCGCTTGAAGATTCGGTCACGCTGTTCGAGCGCGGTAAGCGACTCTCGGAGTACTGCCAGCGTGTGCTCGATCAAGCCGAACTGCGCGTCAACCAGATCGGCGAAGTATAGCAACCTCACCCCCCAGCCCCCTCTCCAGTTGGAGAGGGGATTTAGGGGTGAGGTTGGACGCTAACGAGGGTGAAAAAAGGACGCGCAGAAGCGCGTCCCTACTTCGTTCGATGTAGGCGGTAACGGGTGGAATACGTAATCCTTGTGATCATCACGATTCCGCAAGGATCAGAATCGCACACTAACCCACATATCCCAAACTCTTGGGATAACTTGGGATAAAGAGTTCATTGGGATAAAACCAACCAGCGAGGCAAACATGGCAACGAAACCGATCATCTTTACCCTAGACGACGATCAGGAAGTCTTGCGCGCGCTTGAACGCGATCTGCGCAAGGAATTCAGCCGGGGATTCCGGATCATGCGTGCCAGCACAGGCGCGGAAGCGCTCGACGCGCTCCAGCAGCTTCGACTGCGGAACGATGTGGTCGCCCTGTTCATCGTCGATCAGCGAATGCCCGAAATGACGGGCGTCGAATTTTTGGGGCAGGCGATTAAGCTCTTCCCCAACGCCAAGAAAGTCCTGCTCACCGCCTACGCCGATACCAACGCGGCGATTCAGGCGATCAACGTGATCAACCTCGACTATTACCTGATGAAGCCATGGGATCCGCCGGAAGAAAACCTCTTCCCGATCCTCAATGACCTGCTCGAACAATGGCAGTCGGTCTACCGCCCCGCCTTCGAGGGCGTGCGCGTGATCGGTCACCAGTGGTCGCCCAAAGCACACGGCGTCAAAGACTTCTTGGCGCGCAACCGCGTCCCGTACCGCTGGATGGACTTAGAAGCCGACCCCGAAGCCAAGCAGCTTCTCGAAATCATGGACGATCCGCGTCTGCCGGTCGTGGTCTTCCCGGATGGCTCGACGCTCATGCAGCCGACCAACGTCGAAATCGCCGAACGTGTCGGCTTGAGGACACAGGCGGAACAACCCTTCTACGATCTGGTGATCGTCGGCGGCGGTCCGGCGGGGCTGGCGGCGGCGGTTTACGGCGCGTCGGAAGGCTTGAACACGCTGCTGGTCGAGCGTGAAGCGACCGGCGGTCAAGCGGGCATGAGTTCGCGCATCGAGAACTATCTCGGCTTCCCCGTCGGCTTGAGCGGCGCAGACCTCGCCCGCCGTGCCGTCGCGCAGGCTGCCCGCTTCGGCGTGGAGATTTTGACCCCGGCGGAAGTGACCGGCGTACGCCTCGAAGAACACTACAAGATTTTGACGCTCTCGAACGGCAGTGAGGTGAGCTGTCACGCGCTGATGATCGCGACGGGTGTGTCGTACAAACGCCTCGACGTGATGGGCTGCGACATCCTGACAGGCGCAGGCGTCTACTATGGCGCGGCGATGACCGAAGCGCCCGCCGTCGCCGGACAGGATGTGTTCATCGTCGGCGCAGGCAATTCGGCGGGACAGGCGGCGATGTACTTCCAGCGCTACGCGCAGACGGTCTACATGGTCGTGCGCGGCGATTCGCTCGCCAAGAGCATGTCGTCGTACCTGATCGAGCAGATCGACGCCACGCCGAACATCAAAGTCCTGCTCAACAGCGAGATCACGTCGGTCGCGGGGCGCGAACACATCGAAGGCGTGACCGTCGTCAGCAACACGGGTGGAACGCAGCAGGATTACCCGGCGGCAGGCTTGTTCATCTTCATCGGCGCGCAGCCCCACACCGATTGGCTGCCTGCCGAAGTCGAGCGCGACAACTACGGCTTCATCCTCACGGGCAACGACCTGATCAAGGATGGCAAGCGTCCGAAAGGGTGGGCGCTGGATCGCGACCCGCTGCTGCTCGAATCGAGCGTGCCGGGGATTTTCGCCGCCGGGGATGTGCGTCACCGCTCGGTCAAGCGCGTCGCGTCCGCCGTCGGCGAAGGCTCGATTGCCGTCCAGTTCATTCATCAGTATTTGGGGAGTTTGTAATGGCGACCGCCGAGGCGTTAGCGCGTGTTCCGCTGTTTGAGCATTTGCGTACCGATCAACTGAATTGGCTCTCCGAACACGGAGAAGATTACGCCGCGCAAGCGGGGGAATACATCTTCCGTGAGGGCGACGAATCGACGCACTTTTACGTCGTGCTGACCGGCGAATTGCAGATCACCAAAGACCTCCCCGGCGGTGAAATTATCCTGAACACCCATCGTTCCGGCGGCTTTAGCGGCGAAGTCCCGTTGTTGAGCGGCACGCCGTATGTCGCCAGCGCCCGCGCCTTGAGCGATGCCACCCTGCTGCGCTTCGACAGCCAAGCTTTCCGCGAGATGTTCGCCATTTGCCCGCTGGTGGTCAGCAAGCTGTTTCAGGCGCTTCAGTGGCGCATCCAGACCACCGAGGGACTCGCCCGCCAGCGCGAGAAGATGTCCGCGCTTGGCGTGCTGTCGGCGGGGCTGGCGCACGAACTGAACAACCCCGCCGCCGCCGCCCGCCGCTCTGCCAGCCAACTGCGCGCGACGGTCGAAGCGGCACACCCGCTGCTCGTCAAACTCAGCCAAGCCTTGAGCGATGGTCAACTGCATGACCTGCTCGGCGTGTACCAGCGCGCCGCCGAATCGCTGCTGCAGCCCGACCACCTTGATCCGCTGGAGCAAAGCGACCGCGAAGACGAGATCGCCACATGGCTGGAAGATCATGCCGTAGATAATGCTTGGGAAATCGCGCCGATGCTCGTCAATACGAGAATCACGCCCGACACGCTCGAACCGATTTATGATCAGGTCGGCGCGGATGCTTTCTCGGACGCCATCGCATGGTTAAGCGCATCGCTGAACGTCGCGAGTCTGCTCAACGAGGTCGAGCGCAGCACGGCGCGCATCAGCGATCTGGTCAAGGCGGTCAAGTCGTACTCGTACATGGATCAAGCACCGCAGCAAGAAATCGACGTGCATGACGGCATCGAAGACACGCTGATGATCATGGCGCACAAGCTGCGCGAGCATAAGATCAGCATCCGGCGGCAGTATGACCGGAGCATTCCACGCATTTTCGCCTATGGCAGCGAACTGAATCAGGTGTGGACGAACCTCATCGACAATGCGGTCGATGCGATGGAGTCCAACGGGACGATCACTTTGCGCACGTGGGCAGATAACGAGGACGTGTGGGTCGAAATCGCGGATTCGGGTCCCGGCGTACCGGAAGATATTCAGACGCGCATCTTCGACCCGTTCTTCACGACCAAAGATGTGGGCAAGGGGACGGGCTTGGGGTTGGATATCGCTCACCGCACCGTCGTGGAGCGGCATCACGGCGAAATCAAGCTGATCTCGCAGCCCGGCGAAACGCGCTTCCAGATTCGCCTGCCGATCAACGAGGCGAAGAAGTAAAAGAGCAAGAGGAAAAGAAAGGCGCACTCGCATCGGTGAATCCCGTGCCTCTGCGCCTCACCACCTTTGCGATGAATAGTTTTCCTTGTACTTCTTGCCCTGTTCCTTTGCGCCTTACCGTCTTTGCGTCTTTACGTTGAGTCTTTCGCTTTACCGTCCGCGCCGAAGCAGCAGACGCGGAATTGTGCGCGCTTCGTCAAGGCGCAGCACGAGCGCCAGCGCGAAGAACGCCCCCACGCCGACCGCGCCCGCGATCAGCGCGGTGATCAATCTGCCGACGCCGACTCCATCGAGCGCCCACACGAAGACCGCCACCAGCGCGCCCATGCCGAGCGCCGCCGCCAGCGAACGCGCCGCGCC
>JACSRG010000597.1 GCA_014879865.1 Anaerolinea sp. | reverse complement strand
GTCGCCGCGCCTTCGCCGGTTTCCAGCGGGGCGGTGACGTGATGCGCGTCGGAGGTATGCCCGTAGCCGATGATCTCGGCGTAAATCTTCGCGCCACGTGCCAGCGCATGGTCGAGGTCTTCGAGGATGAGGATTGCCGCGCCCTCGGCGATCACGAAGCCATCGCGGTCTTTGTCAAACGGACGCGACGCGCGCTCGGGTTCGTCGTTGCGGCGGGAGATCGCCGTCATGTTGTTGAAGCTGGCAATCGCCACATCGACCAGACCGGCTTCTGAACTGCCCGCCAGCGCGATAGTTGCCTGCCCACGCCGGATGATTTCCGTCGCTTCGCCGATGCAGTTATTGCCCGTCGCGCACGCGGTCGAAATGGCGAAATTCGGTCCGCGCAGCCCATAGGTCATCGAAATCTTGCTTGAAGGCGCGTCCGGGAGCATCATCGGCACCATGAGCGGGCTAACGGCTTTGGGACCCTTTTCGATGAAGGATTTCACGCTGTCGAAGATCGACTGGATGCCGCCGATGCCCGACCCGATCACCGCTGCGATGTCGTAGCGGTTCTCGTCGGTGACTTCCAAGCCAGAGTCCTCCATCGCCTGCTTGGCAGCATAAAGCGCCATCTGCGTGACGCGGTCTGTCCGGCGTGCCTCACGCCGTCCCAAGAACTCCTCAGGATCAAAGTTCTTGACCTCACCCCCGAAGTGGTTTTCAAGGTGTGACGTGTCGAACCGCTGAATCGTGCGAATGCCTGTTTTGCCTGCCGCCGCGTTCGACCACGCCTCGTTTACGTTGTTACCGGTCGGACAGAGAATCCCCATCCCGGTTACGACAACACGCCGTCGTTCCACCATTCTGTCTCCTCACAAAAAGCGGGTGCTTTTTGACCATTGTTTAACTGCTTAAGCGTAGCAAACTTCTGCCACTTCACAAGATGAAACCCCACGTAACCCCGGTCGTTACTCAAAGTAGAGCTTATGTTATAATCCGCCTTTTACGGAGGCGGACTGAGTGATTCTGGTAACGGGTGGAACCGGCTTTATCGGGCGGCATGTCGTCGCGTGCTTGTTGGAGCGCGGCTATCCCGTGCGTTTGCTGCTGACCGAACAGCGGGCGCGCAAGCTGCCATGGGAGCACCCACCTGAAGTCATGATCGGCAGTATCCTCGACGAGGAAGCGTTGTTCAAAGCCGTGACCGGCGTCCATGTGATCATTCATCTGGAGAATGCACAGTGGTGGGGGCGGCGGCGCGATCTGGAACGTGTTGAACTGCGCGGAACGCGCCAGTTGATCACGGCGGCACGGGCAGCGCGCGTCGGGCGCATCATCACCGTCAGCCAGCTCGGTGCTTCTCCTTCCGCCGCTTATGCGCTCCTGCGCGTAAAAGGGCAGGTCGAGGAAGCGATCAAGGCGAGCGGTCTGGCGTATACGATTGTGCGCTCGGGGGTCGTCTTTGGCGAAGAAGACGCCTTTATGAATCACATCGCCATGCAACTGACGGCAAACCCGCTGTTCTTCTTGATGCCGGGGCGCGGCGAGGTCGTGCTGCACCCGATTCACATCAGCGACTTGGTGAATTCCGTTGTGGGCAGCCTCGAAGCCATCGACACGATTGATAATGTGGTCGAAATCGGCGGGGCGGAGTACATCACGCTGGAAGACCTGCTGCGCACAATCATGCGTGTGTCGGGCAAACGCCGCGCGATCATCCCTGTACCCCCGTATGTGCTGCGCTGGCTGACTGCCGTCTTTGATCGTCTGCTGCCGCGTTCGCTGATCACTTCCCAGTGGCTCGACATCCTCGCGACCAACCGGACAGCCCGATTAGGCACGGCGTACCAGTATTTCGGGATACATCCGCGCCGCCTCGAAGATACACTGCTCACCTATATGCCCAAGCGCCGCTACGGGATCGCGCTCTTGCGGTATACTTTGCGCCGTCGCCCCCGTGTTTTGTAGTAGAGGAAGTAGAAATGGCAGAAATCGAAATCCGCCCGCTGCACGCCTTAGCCGAAATGAGGGCGGCGGTGGACTTGCAAACGGTGTATTGGGGAAACGAGAGCGAGTCAGTCATCCCGGCACACATGCTGTTCTCGCTGGCGAATCACGGCGGGCACGTCCTTGCCGCCTTCGACGGCGACAAGATGGTCGGGGTGTTGGTCGGTTTCTTGGGGACAAACATGGAGGAGGCGGATCGCCCGGCGATGGCGAACTTGCAGATCGTCTCCAAGCGGATGGTTGTTCTGCCCGACTATCGCGGTGACGGCATTGGCTACCGCTTGAAGCGTGCACAGCGCAGCATGGCGATCACGCAGGGGATTCGCCTGATCGTCTGGACTTTCGACCCGCTGTTGTCTACGAATGCGCATCTCAATATTCGCAAGCTGGCGGCGATCAGCCACGAGTATCTGGAAGATTACTACGGCACGGACGAATCCGGCGGGCTGGCACGGTTGGGGTCGTCAGATCGTCTCGCGGTCGAATGGTGGGTGACAAATCGCCGCGTTGAAGATCGGTTGTATGGCAAACGCAGCGATGTCACCTTCAGCCAGTATCTTGAAGCGGAAACGCCGATTTTGAACCCGACCACTGTGCTGGACAGCGGTTTTGCTGCGCCGTCTGCGACTACTGCTGTCCCGAAAGGATCGCTGGCGCTGCTGGAAATTCCCGTGAACACACCGCAAATCGAACGCGTCGATCCTGATCTTGCTCATGTATGGCGGATGCACATCCGCGAGCAGTTCAAGCTGTTGTTCGGGCGCGGCTACGTGGTCACGGACTTCCTGCACGAGACGCACGAAGGGCGTGAGCGCGCCTTCTATCTACTGAGCTACAACGGACCTCAATTCGAGTCCTTTTCGATGAACTAAGGTGATTCAATGACACGCGCCATTACCGTTAAAGATATTCAGTTGTTCCCGATTGCCATGCCGTTCGTCGAGCGCCTGCGCACGAGCTTTGGCGAAGAACCATTCAAGACCGCGATCATCGTCGCACTGCACACCGACGAGGGCATCACCGGATGGGGCGAATGCGCCGCCGAAATCCATCCCGGCTACAGCTACGAGACGATGGGCACGGCGATGCACGTCCTGAGCGAATTCCTCGCGCCCGCGCTGCTCGGCAAAAAGATCACCGATGCGCTAGAAGTCCCCGCGCTGATCAGCAGCACGCGCGGGCATCCGCTGGCGAAGCACGCCATCGAGGCGGCAGTGTGGGATGCTCTGGCGAAAGTCAATGATCAAACGCTGGCGCAAGCTTTTGCCGCGCATCTACCCGCCGGACACACGTCACGCGGTTACGCGAACGTCGGCGTGAGCATCGGCATCAAACCGACGGTGGAAGATACCATCGCCATCATCCGTCAGCGCGTGAACGAGGGTTATGGACGCATCAAGCTGAAGATCCAGCCGGGTTGGGATGTCGAACTCGCGCGCGGCGTGCGGCAGGCGTTCCCGGACATCCTGCTGATGCTCGACGCGAACAGCGCCTACACGCTCGCGGATGCCGAACATCTCAAGCAGTTGGACGCGTTCAACCTGCTGATGCTGGAACAACCGCTCGGTCACGACGACATCTACGAACACAGCAAGCTTCAGCCGCAGATGAGCACGCGCATTTGCTTGGATGAGAGCATCCTCTCGGCAGATGATACGCGCATGGCGTTAGAACTCGGCGCGTGCAAGATCATCAATTTGAAGCCGGCGCGCGTGAGCGGCTACGCGGAAAGCCTCGAAATCTACAAAGTGTGTGTGGAACACGATACGCCCCTGTGGATCGGCGGCTTGATGGAAACCGGGATCGGGCGCGCAGCGAACGTCGCCTTCGCATCGCTGCCGGGGGTCACGCTGCCCTGCGACATTTCCGCGACGAGCCGCTATTTCACGCAGGATTTGTCGGAACCGCCGTTCGAGCTTCAACCGGGCAGCCGCCTCAACGTGCCGTCGGGCTTGGGCATTGGCGTCGAAGTGATCGAAGAACGCGTCCATGCCGCCGCCAAGCTGTGGCACGAACAGTACCCGTATCAGCAGAGCTAACCGGAAAAGGATCAACCATGCCGCTTGGAGACAAAACCATTGCATTTATCGGCAGCGGGGTCATGGCGGAAGCCATGATCAAGGGCTTGCTGACGCAAAAACTGCTGACGGGCGACCACCTGATCGCCGCCGATCCGCGCGAGGATCGCGGCGCGGAACTGGTCAGCCGCTACGGGCTGCGCTTCACGACCGATAACGCCGCCGCCGTCGATGGGGCGGACATCATCGTAGTTTCGACCAAGCCGCAGGTGATCGGGCAGGTGTTTCACTCGTTGAACGGGCGCGCCAGCCGCGCGAGCATGATCCTGAGCATCCTCGCCGGGGTGAAGATCAGTTCGCTGGCGGAGGGGATGTTTAACCCGAGCATCGTGCGCGCCATGCCGAATACGCCAGCGCAGATCGGCGAAGGCATCACGGTATGGACGGCGACGCCGGAAGTGCCGGAGGATCAGCGCGGACAGGCGCGGGCGCTGCTCGGCGCGCTCGGCGACGAGATGTTCGTCGATGATGAGAAGTTCCTCGACATGGCGACGGCGCTCAGCGGTACGGGACCCGCCTATATCTTCTTATTCATGGAAGCGCTGATCGACGCTGGAGTGCATATGGGCTTCTCGCGCCGGGATGCGGAACGGCTTGTCTTGAAGACCATGCGCGGCTCGGTCGATTATGCCATGCAGTCGAACCTGCATCCGGCGCAGTTGCGCAACCAAGTGACCAGTCCCGGTGGCACATCTGCCGAAGCAATCTACCAGTTGGAGAAGGGCGGTCTGCGGACGGTGATTTCGCGCGCAGTGTGGGCAGCATATCAACGCTCGGTTGCGCTCGGAAAGGGTCAGAAGCGCAAAGAAGAGGTGGATGAGGACTAGTATGAGTATTGCTCATGAGCGTTTGTGAAAAAGTGGACAGGTTGCATCGGATCAGGTAGAATTACAGCATTAAGAATTGTTCCAAATTCGCAACTGTTTAGATTGGTCTTTCTAACGCTCTGAGACGAGCGTTTGATCAGGCGTGCATCGTATATCTCTACTGAGGAGACCCTAATGGCGGACATCTCCAGCAATCTGTTTGAGTCGCTATTAAAGCAAGTCCAAGACTATACCCCTGAGATCGAAGCGGTTGAGGTGGGGTACGTCGAAGAAATCGGCGACGGTATCGCGCGCGTGACCGGGCTGAATAACATCCGGTACAGCGAACTGGTTCGCTTTAGCAACGGCACCGCCGGGATCGCGTTCAATCTTGAGCGTGATAATGTCGGTATCATCATCTTGGGCGAATATGACACGATCAACGAAGGCGACGAAGTGCGCCCGCTCGGTCGTATCGCCTCCGTTCCGGTCGGAATGGGCTTGGTCGGGCGTGTGGTCAACGCGCTTGGCGAGCCGGTTGATGGGCGTGGTCCCATCAACGCGACCGAGTACTACAACATCGAACGCATCGCCCCCGGCGTGATGCAGCGTAAGAACGTCGGTCGCCCTGTGCAGACGGGTATCGTCGCCATCGACTCGATGACACCGATTGGTCGTGGTCAGCGTGAATTGATTATTGGCGACCGGCAGACGGGCAAGACCGCGATTGCGATT